>NZ_CAXTGZ010000373.1:0-6179 GCF_964243625.1 uncultured Caballeronia sp. | reverse complement strand
GGTGGCGGTGTAGTTCCACTGGGTGGAGGAGAGCAGCAACGCATCGAGCGCGTCCCTTTCGATACCAAACGGCGGCCCCTTGGGCGTCGTGCCGAGAAAGTAGAATCCGGCGAGCAATGCACCCGGTCGAAGGAGCGCCGCCATGCGCGTGGCGTAATCCGGCCAGCGCTCACGCGGCAAAGCGCAGAGAAAAGCGCGCTCGTAAATCCAGTCCGGTTCAAACGGCGGCTGATACGCAAAGAAATCCGCCTGTTCGACCACGTCCGCGTGTACGCCCAATTGCTGACGAGCCGCGGCGACCGCGCTCGGTGAAAAGTCGATGGCCTTGACCTGCCAATTTTCCTGCGTGAGCCAAAGCGCTTCGTACGCGCTGCCGCAGGCGGGAACCAGCACGCTTCCCAAGGTTTTGCGATGCTCGAGCGCAAACGCCATGAACGCCTCGGGGACGCCAGCCTGATCCCACGGCATGAAACGCCGGTCGAACCGTTCGTCCCAGAACTCGGGCGAATTGGCGTCGCGAGTATTGAACACGGGCGCCGCAGCGGGCCCAGCCGGTTTGGGGTCATCGACCATGGTCTAGCCTCCGTACGCAATTACCTGCCAGAACTCGGCGAGCACGGCGCCTGCGGCCACCGCCAGACCAAAAATCAGCAGCGCCTGCAACAGCCGGTTGGTCCGCTTCTGCTCTTGCAGGACCAGGCGAATGAGTTCGTCATTGCCGCCACGCGACGAGTCGTGCTGACTGGCCAGCGCCTGATGGATCAAACGGGGCAACTGGGGCATCGTCTTGCTCCATTGCGGCGCCTCGAGTTTGAGCCGTTCATACCAGCCACGCCAGCCGACCTGTTCGTTCATCCAGCGTTCGAGATACGGCTTGGCGGTCTTCCACAGGTCGAGATCGGGATCGAGTGAGCGGCCAATGCCTTCCACATTCAGCATGGTTTTCTGCAGCAACACAAGCTGTGGCTGGATTTCGACATTGAAGCGGCGCGACGTGGAAAAGAGCCGCATGAGCACTTGTCCCAGCGAAATATCCTTGAGCGCCCGGTCGAAGTACGGCTCGCACACGGCGCGAATCGCGCTTTCGAGTTCTTCGACGCGCGTAGTCGGCGGCACCCATCCGGATTCCAGATGCAGCGTGGCGACGCGATGATAGTCGCGCTTGAAAAACGCCAGGAAGTTCTGCGCGAGGTAGTTTTTATCGAAGTCGGAAAGCGCGCCCACGATGCCGAAATCCAGCGCGATATACCGCCCGAACGTGTCCTCGGCCAGACTTACCTGAATGTTCCCGGGGTGCATGTCGGCATGAAAAAAACCGTCGCGGAAAACCTGCGTGAAAAAGATTTCGACGCCTTCCTGGGCCAGCTTGGGAATATCGACCCCGGCCGCCCGCAGCACTTCCACCTGGCTGATCGGCACGCCGACCATGCGCTCCATGACGAGGACCGTGGGCGCGGAATAGTCCCAGTACATCTCCGGGACCATCAGCAAATCGAGGCCCGCAAAGTTGCGCCGCAACTGGCTGCCGTTTGCGGCTTCGCGCATCAGGTCGAGTTCGTCGTGGAGATATTTGTCGAACTCGGCGACCACTTCGCGCGGTTTCAGGCGCTTGCCGTCGGCCCACAACCGCTCGGTCCAGTAAGCGATGTCGCGCAGCAACGCCAGGTCCGAATCGATGACCGGCAGCATATTCGGACGCAACACCTTCACCGCGACCGGTTTGCCCACGTGCGCGCCCGTCTTGATCTTGGCGAAGTGCACCTGCGCAATCGATGCGCTGGCAACCGGCACGCGCTCGAAGTCGTCGAACAAAACGTCGATAGGCGCACCCAGCGACTTTTCCACGATCGCGATAGCCACATCCGAATCGAACGGCGGCACCTGATCCTGCAACTTCGCGAGTTCATTCGCGATATCGACCGGCAGCAGATCGCGGCGTGTGGACAGCACCTGCCCGAACTTCACGAAGATCGGGCCCAGGCTTTCGAGCGCGAGACGCAAACGCACGCCGCGCGCGACCTCGAACTTTCGGCCGAACGTGGTCATGCGCATCAGCAGGCGAACGCGCCGGTCCTGAATGCCGCTCAGCACCAGTTCATCGAGCCCGAATCGCACTACGGTGAAGAAAATCTTGAAAAAACGCAGAAAGCGCATGGTTCAGCCCATTACTTGCTCGTGCCGCGCGATGACGCGGCGCCGGGCGCAGATGCGCCTCGGGCTTCGGCTTTTTGTTCGAGTCGCTCGATGCGTTTTTCGACGCGCGCAAGCGCGTCCCGGGCTATCGACAGTTCGGCATTGAAGGTGTCGAGGGCGCTGCGGCGCACGAGTTGAGGTTGTTCGTCGAGCAGGTATTCCGCCACGGATTCAAGCAGGTTGCGCCCCGACCGGCGCGCTTGTTCACCCACCAGCCGCACGGTGGAACCGATCCGGTACGCCGGCCCGTCACCAATCACGCGCGCCAGATCTTCTTCAGGTTCCCAGCGCAGATGCTCGGCCAGTTTCGCGATCGTCGTTGCAAACTCGGCGTCGCCTTCTATGCGCACGTGTTTCATCACGGCCGCCTGGCCGCCTTGCATGAACGCGGGAATGGCGTCTGGCGGCACGGAGAGCGTGACGTCGAAGGTAGCCTGGTTCTCGTCGATAGCGCCAATCAGCCCGTCTGGCTGCACCATCAGATACAGCGAGAACGGCGCGAGCACGAAGCACGCCGTCTTGCCTGCGTACGGGGCAAGACGCTCGCGGGCCCATGGTTCGCGCGCGAGCACGTGGTTCACAGCGGCCGCGAACGCCTTCGATGCGGTTCTGGCTGCGGCCTGGGTGGCAGAGGGGACTGCGGGTTGGGCGGATTCGTCTGCGTGCGTCATCGGCTCTGAGATGAAAAAACCCGCACAAGCGGTCACTCGTGCGGGTTTCTATTCTACCTTTGCAACTGGCGTTATCGTTTGGCAATGGTCACGCCAAACGCAACGTTAGCCGTCCGGTCTAGCCGACAAAGCCTGAACATGGCCTTGGTCGCCTTGGTCGCCCTGGTCGACACTCAGCTAACTTGCTGAATCCCGGCCAGCAACCAGCCTTCGTTGCCGTACTTCTGCTTCGACAGGTTCCAGATTTCGACGAACGGCTCGGCAGCAGCACCTTCCGTTTCGCGGATCAGGCCATGGAAACGGACGCTTGCGAGGCTTTCCGTGCCGCGATCCTCAACACCGAGGATGTCGGCATTGAGTTGCACGACATCCGTACGGTTCGGCTGCGTGCCGCGTGCGTCGATATCCAGCTTCACCTCAGCGAACATTTCCGGCGTGGTGAACTCGCGGATGTCGTTCGAATTGCCGCGATCCCACGCGTCCTGCAAACGCACAAAATAAACCTTCGAATTGCGCAGGAACGCTTCGGTATCGAAACCGGACGGCACGGCGACTTGCGGGGCTGCCGCTGCGTCGACCGGACTCGTATAGCTCTGAACGCCCGACGGACCGTACCCACCCGGCGCCGACGGCGGAACGTAGCTCGGTTCCTGCGGCTGATTCATGCCGGTACGAGCGCTGCCTCCAAACGGCGAACCCGCGCCGGCACTGGCCAAAGCAGGGCTCGCGCCTTTCCGGCGGTTCATGATGAAGCGGAAGATCATCACGGCAGCCAGAACGATCAACGCGATCATGATCATGTTGGCCATTGCGCCGGCGAACGCGCCGCCCAGACCGAAGTGCGACAGCAATGCCGCGATACCCAAACCAGCCGCAAGACCGGCGATCGGTCCCAGCCAGCGGTTACGCGCGGGTGCCGCAGCGGCGGCCGGCGCTGCAGCGGGTGCTGCGCGCTGAGCGTTCGCAGCCTGACCCGGCTGCATGGACTGCGACGGCGGCGTGGCCTGATGTTGTTGAGTGGCCGTAGTGGATTGACGGCCCATGCTACGGCCACCGCCCATGCGGCGAGCCTCGGCGTCTTCTGTAACGAGTGCACCGGCCATGATTACGCCAGCCAGCGCAACGACCCCGGCTTTCCTGAATAACGACTTCAGGAAACCCCGAGATTGGGGTAAGCGCGAATCGGACATTTCGAATCCTTTTAAAAAGTGGAACACTAAAATTTGGTCCCGACGTGTAACGCTACCACGCCACCTGACAAATTGTAATATTCGACTTGTTCCAAGCCAGCGCGTTCCATCATTGTTTTTAAAGTTTCCTGGTCCGGATGCATCCGGATCGACTCCGCGAGGTAGCGGTAGCTATCTGCATCTTTCGCTATCTTGTCTCCAAGCCACGGCAAGATCTTGAAACTGTACAGATCGTAGGCTTTCTTGAGCGGATCCCAAACTTTCGAGAACTCCAGGACCATCACTTTCCCACCCGGCTTCACGACGCGATACATTTCGGCCAAAGCACCATCTTTGTGCGTCATATTACGAAGTCCAAAGGCAACTGTAATGATATCGAAATAATTGTCGGGGAACGGAATCTTCTCTGCGTCGCAGATCAGCGTGGGCGTGATCACGCCTTTGTCGAGCAGCCGGTCGCGCCCAACGCGCAGCATCGATTCGTTGATATCCGTGTGCCAGACTTCGCCTTTTTCACCGGCCTGCTTGGCGAACGCTTTCGCCAGATCGCCCGTCCCGCCTGCCAGATCGAGCACTTTGTAGCCCGGCCGCACCTTCGCCTGGCCGATCGTGAACAGCTTCCACGCGCGATGCAAACCGCCCGACATCAGGTCGTTCATCAGGTCGTAATTGCTCGCGACTGAGTGGAACACGCCCGCCACCTTCTTCGCTTTGTCTTGTTCGTCGACCGTTTCAAAACCGAAGTGGGTCTTGCTCATCGCGTTTGTCCTCGCCTTTGTTCGTGTAATTGGCCGAACCCTTCGAGCAGTCGGCCTGGTGCTGCGGCAAATCGCCGCTGCCAAATTTAAAATGGGTCAGTGGCAGTGTCCGCCGGACGCTTTCGGCGCCATCGGCGTGTCGCGATCGACGCCAGCCGCTTCCAGCTTGCCCAGATACTCCGCCCACAACTCGTCCTGGCGCACTGCGAGGTCGTGCAGGATGTCCCACGAATAAATGCCCGTGTTGTGGCCATCGGAGAAATTGAGCTGGAGCGCGTAGTGGCCAACGGGATCGACAGAAATGATCGATACATCGCGTTTGCCTGTCTGCAGTGTTTCCTGGCCGGGACCATGCCCCTGAACCTCCGCCGACGGCGAATATACGCGCAATAGCTCGAACGCGAGGCGATACGTCTGATCGTTCGCGTATTGCAACTCGAGCGCGCGCGTCCTGGAATGCACGACGATGCCAGTCGGAATCGGCGTTTGTTTGGTAAGTCCGCTCATGTTGAGCCTTTATTGAAAGTCTTGGGCTATGACCCGAACGCCAGCGCCATTTCGCTGCGTACGGCTTCGCGCAGCAAGGTTGCCTGAGCGCGCCGGTTCGACAGCAGCGCCTGCGAGACCGTGCGCTGGCGCGGCGCCCAGATGGGCAGCGGGAAACGGGAATCGTTGGAATGGCGGGGAATGACGTGCCAATGGACGTGAGGCACCTGGTTGCCGAGGCTCGCCAGATTCACTTTTGCGGGCGAGATGACGCGCCGGATCGCGCGCTCGACGCCGTTCACCGCCGACATCAGCTTTGCGCGGTCCGCGTTCTCGAGATCGGACATCTCGGCTACGTGCGCGGTCCAGATCACGCGACAAAACCCCGGCCAGTCGGGCTCATCGGCGAGGACGACGCGCAGCGCGTCGTCCGACCACAAGACGTCGCCGCCGTCTTCACGACAAAAAACACAGTCCATCGTTTTCCTCTAGCGAAACTACCCCGGTTCGCTATTACACCAGCACGCGCTCGATCCCGCCATCGTTAGCACGTGCGACGTAATCTTCCATCCAGCTCGCGCCGAGGACCTTGCGGGCGATTTCCACGACGATGTAATCCGCTTCGATGTTCGCATCCTCGTTGTACCGCGACAAACCCTGCAGGCACGACGGGCAGCTTGTGAGGATCTTGACGTCGGTACCGGTGGATAACGCGCCGTCCCCTGCTTTTAGCACTGAACCCGGCGCAGCGCCCGCCGTTCCTGCAGACGCGTTCGCCAGATTGATGCCGTTGGCGCCAGCTTCGGCCACCAGCGGAATGTCGCGCAACTTCGCCGCGCCCTTGCGGATTTCCTCTTCCTTGCGGAATCGGACTTGCGTCG
>NZ_CAXTGZ010000372.1:0-6192 GCF_964243625.1 uncultured Caballeronia sp. | reverse complement strand
CATGAACACTTCGAGCGCGCGCTGAATTCGCTGCGAATCATTGGGCGCTAATCGCGCCGCGGTCTCAGGATCGACTACAGCCAATCGCGCATGCAACGCAGGCCAGCCATCGCGCATGGCTTCTTCATCGAGTGCCGCACGCACTTCCGTATTTGCTTCGGGCAGTTCGTTCAATCCGCGCGTCAACGCCATGTAGTACAGCATGGTGCCGCCGACCAATAGCGGAATGCGTCCACGCGCTTCGATCTCCGCCACCAGCCTCAGAGCATCGTTCCGAAACTGTGCTGCAGAGTAAGCCCCGGTCGGATCGATGATATCGATCAAATGATGCGGCGCAATCGCGCGTTCTTCTTCGGTCGGCTTTGCGGTGCCGATATCCATCCCGCGATAAACCAGCGCCGAATCCACGCTGATGATCTCCACCGGAAAGCGCTGCGCGAACGCAAGCGCGGCAGCGGTCTTCCCCGATGCCGTCGGCCCTAATAAACAGGCAACTTTCGGCGCGGTCATTGACCGCGCATGAAGAGTCGATCGAGATCGCCGAGCGTCAGTTGAAACCACGTCGGTCGGCCGTGATTGCATTGGTCGCCGCGCTCTGTGGCTTCCATTTGGCGCAGCAGGCCGTTCATCTCATCGAGTGT
This sequence comes from uncultured Caballeronia sp., assembly GCF_964243625.1. Taxonomy (NCBI): domain Bacteria; kingdom Pseudomonadati; phylum Pseudomonadota; class Betaproteobacteria; order Burkholderiales; family Burkholderiaceae; genus Caballeronia; species uncultured Caballeronia sp. The sequence goes on along the minus strand of NZ_CAXTGZ010000372.1, from coordinate 5,551 downwards.
CAGGCGCCGATTCGCGCGCACCGCGTGATGGCAAGCGAGCGTGCCGAGCAATTCGTGTTGCCGCTCGGTGAGCACGCGCGAGCCGCCATAAGCCTGCAGATCTGCTATGACGGCTCGCGCCAGCGACTGCAGATCGGCGTCTTTGAGCAACGCTGGAACGGCGCGAATCGCAATCGATCCCGGCGACAGAATCGCGAGGTCAAAGCCGAGTGCGTCCAGCACTTCGCGCTCTTCTTCGACAACGCCCATCTCGACGGCATCGACGGTCATCGTCACCGGGATCAGCAGCGGCTGAACCGCGATCGCCCGGTCAGCGAGCGAGTTTTTAAACTGCTCGTAAAGAATGCGCTCGTGGGCTGCATGCATATCCACGATGATCAAGCCCTGCGCGTTCTGTGCGAGCACATAGATGCCGTGGATCTGGCCGAGCGCGAAGCCGAGCGGCTGTTCATCGACGGCCAGATTCGGTGCGCCGGGCATCTCGGCATAAACCGGCGCGCTGGGTTCTGTCGGCGAATAGCGCTCCGACGACGCCAGCGAAGTGGTCCCGTCAGGCGTCCCCGCGCCAATATCCCTGCGCCCGAACAACGCGTCATACAGCGCCAGCGGTTGCGCGACGGGCAGGTTGCCCTGCGTCATTCGCGATTGCCGCAACCAGTTCGTGCCGTTCTCCGCCTTTGGCGTCGCCTGAAATTCACCCGATCCCGCATAAGGCCGCGCGCTGAACGACGCAAGCCCCGTAGGTTGCAACTGCGCGGCATGTCCGCCCGCCGTCGTTTCCGGCGACGCTCCGGCATTGCGTGCCAACGCCCGCTGCACCGCATGAAATACGTATTGGTGTATGGAACGCGAATCGCGGAAACGTACTTCTATCTTCGATGGATGCACGTTCACATCCACGCTTTCCGGCGGCAAATCGAGAAACAGCACGTACGACGGATACCGGTTGCCGTGCAGCACGTCCTCATACGCGGCGCGCACGGCGTGCGTGAGCAGCTTGTCGCGCACGAAGCGCCCGTTGACGAAGAAGTATTGCTGGTCGGCACGGCCGCGGCTCGCGGTCGGCAACCCGGCGCAGCCATATACGGCGAGCGGTCCGGCGCGTTCATCGAGGGGAAGATGCGCTGTCGCGAACACCTCGCCGAGAATCTTGGCCACGCGCGTCGCCGGATCGGACGCATTCCAGTGCTCGACGGCCTTGCCGTTATGTATCACCGATATCGCCACATCCGGCCGCGCCAGCGCCACACGCCTGATCACCTCGAGGCAATGTCCGAGTTCGGTCTGCTCGCTCTTCAGGAATTTGCGGCGCGCGGGCGTGTTGAAATACAGCTCGCGCACTTCCATCGTCGTACCGGTAGTGCCGGCTGCCGGCGAGATCGCGCCGGTCTGGGCATCGATGCGTGTGGCATGCGGGCACGTGGCCGTGCGGCTGGTGATGAACAGCTCGGAAACCGATGCGATCGATGCAATCGCCTCCCCGCGAAACCCGAGCGACGCCACGGCTTCCAGCTCGGCGAGCGAGCGGATCTTGCTGGTGGCGTGGCGCAACAACGCAAGCGGGAGTTCGTCCGGGGGAATGCCGCAACCATCGTCGACAATCACGATCCGCTTCACGCCGCCTTCGTCCAGCGTGATTCGCAGGCTCGTCGCGCCGGCGTCGAGCGCGTTTTCGAGCAATTCCTTCACCACGGACGCGGGGCGTTCGACCACTTCGCCGGCCGCGATCTGGCTGATCAACTGGTCGGGCAGGGGCTGGATGGCGCGCTGAAAGCGCGTGGCGGCGGGTTCGGACGACATTGCGTCGGAGAAAATCGCGTCGGATGAATCGATGGTGTCGGTCATGCTCAAATTATAAAGCCTCGCGTCCGTGAACGATTTCGGGGCCAGCCAGTCGCCATATAGCCCTGTGCCGCGAATCGGTCCGCGCGCAAGAAAGCGCACCGATTCACGCCAAAAGCCGTGCCCAAACCTGCCGTTCGTGAATTTTCTGGCAACGAGTTCGGTATCATGGCGCGACTGTTTTTCTCGCAACGATGCCACCGCGCGTGCACGTTGTCATCGCCAAATCCATCTTGATCGAGGCCCCATTTGGATACGCTGCTGTCATTCCTGAGTCTTATCCTCCACATCGACAAGTCGCTCGGCGTGTTCATCCAGCATTACGGCGGCTGGGTGTACGCGATCCTGTTCCTGATCGTGTTCTGCGAAACCGGGCTCGTGGTGTTTCCATTCCTGCCTGGCGACTCGCTGTTGTTCATCGGCGGCGCGTTTGCTGCAAGCGGATCGATGGACCTCGTTCCGCTGATCGTCCTGCTGCTGGTCGCGGCCGTGCTCGGGAATACGGTGAATTACTGGATCGGGCGCGCAATCGGCCCCAAGGTCTTCGATACCAACATACCCATACTCGAACGATTCCTCGATCGGGAAGCGCTGCGCAAGACGCACGGTTTTTACGAACGCCACGGCGGCAAGACCATCGTGCTTGCGCGCTTCGTGCCGATCGTGCGGACGTTTGCGCCGTTCGTGGCGGGTGCGTCGGCCATGAACGCTGCGCGCTTCCAGTTTTTCAACATTCTCGGCGCGGCCATTTGGGTCTTGCTGCTCGTGCTGCTGGGTTATTTCTTCGGCAATATTCCGTTCATCCGCCAATACCTGAATGTGATTGCGATCGTCGGTGTGTGCGCTGCGATTGTCCCGATAGCGCTCGGCGCGCTCTGGAAGATGATGCGGCGCAGAGCCAAATCGTAAGTATCCGGACGTTTTTTTTCGCGCCCGGCCACTGCTCGCTGTGTGCTCTTTCGCCGCAAAAACGTAAAAGGTTAGAATGCCGAATTGTCAGATCGATGTATCGAATATCGAGATGAACAAGCCCGGTGTTTCATGAACAAACGTTAAATGTTTTATGCTGGCGAAGGTTGGCGAGGCAGGTTGCATATGTTGGAAAGAACGAGTCATACAAAGGGATCGGCGCGCAAGGACAATTGGCGTCGTCTTAAGCTGGCGGTGGTGGTGCTGGGTGTTACGGCGCTGCTCGCGGGCTGCGGGATTTTTGGCTGCGGCGGGAGCGCCACGAACGGTGGGGCTTTCGGCGGGTGCGGAGCCGGCATGCGGTTCTAGGCGCTCCGGCACGGCCCGGAAATATCGACAACAGGAAGTCAGGGAAAACGGCAAGCATGGCGGTAATGCGTTCAGGTAATTCTAGATTGGCCGCTGGCGGCCGGGTGAGCGTGCTCGGAGCGCTCGTTTCCATTGGCATGGTGGTGGTGACGGTCGCCGGGTGTTCGACGGCGACCACGCCGGCGCCTATCGTCGACCGGTCTACGGGCGGTACCAGCGCTCCCGCGTCCATTCCTGCAACGACGCCGGTCGCCGGGCCGGCCGCTGTCGCGCCGCCGGTGCAGGCCGAAGCCGGGCCGGGGTTTTATCGTGTGAAACCGGGCGATACGCTTTACGGCATTGCCCGCGCGCAAAAGCAGCGTCCAGCCGACCTGATCAAGTGGAATAACCTGCCGGAAAGCAAGCAGGTGAATATCGACCAGTTGTTGCGCGTGGCGCCGCCGGGCAGCACGCCCGCCGGCAGCACCGATGACTGGAGCAAATCGGCGGCAGCAGCCAATTCGTCGAAGTCGGGGCCGCCGATCATCGGCGGAGCTTCTCCAGCGGCTTCGGCTCCTGCCACGACCGCCAGCAGCAACGCGACGGCCAAGGCCGAAGCGCCCGATACCAGCACGCCCGCCGTCAGCGCGAAAGGCGCGTGGCTCGCGTGGCCGGCAGAAGGCAGCGTGATCACGAAGTTCGGCGAAAGCGGCAGCAAGGGTATCGATATCGGCGGCAAGGTTGGCGAGCCGGTGAAAGCCGCCGCCGCCGGCCGCGTGGTCTACGCGGGCAATGGCTTGCGCGCTTACGGCAACATGATCATCGTCAAGCACAGCAGCGACTACCTGACGGCGTATGCGCACAACAGCAAGCTGCTGGTGAAAGAGGGCGATACGGTGCGTCAGGGCGCGCCGATCGCAGAAATGGGGACGGGGCCAAGCAACAAGCCGCTGCTGCACTTCGAGTTGCGCAAGTCGGGGCAGGCGGTCGATCCGGTGCCATCGCTAAAAAAGGCAGGATGACCAGCGCGGCCCAAAACGCCGCCCGCGATGCGCACGCGGCGTTCGCCCAATGAGAGGTCGGCGGATATGAAAAGACTCATGCTTGCCGCCACGTGCGCGGCGGCCGTGCTGCTCACTGGCTGCAACGAGAGCCAAAGCGAGGACGCCATGAACAAGTTGAAGTCGTTGTTCAATGCAGTCAAACCGGACACGCTGTTGCTGAAAGACCTGACGCCCGGCGTCACGACCGAGGCGCAGATCCGCGACCAGATGGGCGAACCTGAAACCGCGCGCATTTTCACGGATGGCTCCAAGCGTCTGGAATATCCGCGCGGGCCTGCGGGCACGAGCACGTATTTTGTCGATATCGATGCAAACGGCAAGTTCGTGTCGGTGACGCAGGTCCTGACGGCGCAGAACATCGCGAAGATCCGGCCGGGTATGACGCAGGACGAAGTGCGCCGGATTCTGGGAAAGCCCACGACCATCGCTGAATATCCGCTCAAGAAAGAGCGCGTGTGGAGTTGGCATTGGGAGGAGGGCGGCGTGACCCGTAACGCCATGTTCAACGCCCACTTTGGTCCGGATGGCATCGTCACCACTACATCGCGATCCGAGGCGCTGGGCGGCGGCGCGCATTGAGCATTCATTGAGCATCACCCGCACTCAAGTCAAACCGATGCAAAAATCAAAACACGCGTTCGAGCGCGAGGAACTGATGGCGCTGGCTGAGCGCTATCGAATGGAACGGGCGGCGGAGTCGTCCGATTCGGCCGAAGCCGGTTGGCAATGCGGGCGCGGTCACGCATGGGACGACGCGCTCAGCGCCGTGCAAAACGTGCGCTGCATGAACTGCGCGTCGCAGCGGCGCGAGCAGCGTCTGGAACGCCTGCGCGCGCTGGCGGCCGAGCGTGGGGGAAAGCTGGTATCGGCGGATTATGTCGATGCAGGCGCGCCGCTGGAATGGGAATGCGCGTTCGGGCATACCTGGGAGGCGCTGCCGGCGGATGTGGCCCGGTGCTGGTGTCACGAGTGCGCACGCATGGGTGTCTACGACCAGGCGGTGGGCTGACGAAGTTTGCCCGCGAACGCCTTGGTACTCCGCATCCAGCGACACCCCCAGATTCTGGCGGAACACTTCCAGATGGTCATGCATTGCGGCGCGCGCCGCCTTGGCATCCTGCTTTTCGATAGCCCGCAAAATCTTCTGATGCCCCTTCCAGGAACGTTCCGGCGCGCCGGGTAGTTCCTCGGTCAGCACATACCCGTCGCGGATCACTTCGCGCACGGGATCGAGCATGGTTCGCAAGAATAGGGCTTTCAAACTCCCCAACGAACCACCGCAAAAACTATTTTCAAATTCTCTGGAATAGACCGGGAAAAAATGGGTTCGCCCTAGTACCAACCCATTAAACACTCTGGAGTCGAAGATGAAAAAGATTGCCCTGTTC
>NZ_CAXTGZ010000371.1:0-6197 GCF_964243625.1 uncultured Caballeronia sp. | reverse complement strand
TGGCGGGGCGATTGGAACGGGATTGTTTCTGGGCAGTGGTTTTGCGATCGGCTTCGCCGGGCCAAGCGTGTTGTTGAGTTACGCAATAGGCGCGGTCATCGCCTTGTTGCTGATGGGCGCGCTGGCCGAGATGACGGTGGCGCATCCGACATCGGGTTCATTCGGCGCTTACGCAGAGTTTTATATCGGGCCGCTCGCGGGGTTTCTCGTGCGGTACGCCTACTGGTCGGCGGTTGTGTTCGCCGTCGGCACGGAGGTCAGCGCGGTTGCCGTGTTCATGAAGTACTGGTTCGCGAACGTGCCCGGCTGGTACTGGATAGTCGGGTTTTCGGGCGCGTTGATCGGTGTGAACGCAGCCAGCGTGAAAGTCTACGGCGTGATCGAGTATGCGTTTTCGATGCTGAAGATCGTGGCTATCGTCGCGTTCATTTTGCTCGGCGCCGTGTTCGTCTATGGCGCGCCAACGTCTTCCGGCGTGGGGTTCAGCAACTTCACCGCGCACGGCGGGTTCTTTCCGCACGGCCTGAAAGGCATGTGGTTCGCGGTGATCGTGTCGATTTTCAGCTACCTGAACATCGAGACCATTGCGGTCGCAGCGGGCGAAGCGCGCGATCCTCAACGCGCAGTGGCGAAGGCGTTCAGGTCGACCGTCTTCCGTCTTGTGCTGTTTTACTTACTCACGCTGGCGCTGATGCTGGCCATCGTTCCATGGACGCAGGCGAGCACTGACGAAAGTCCGTTCGTCAAGGTCATGGCCGCCACGCACGTTCCGTACGCGGCAGGTGTGATCAACTTCGTGGTGCTGGTCGCGGCGCTGTCCGCCATGAACAGCCAGCTCTATATCACCACGCGCATGATGTTCAGCCTGTCGCGCGCGGGCTACGCGCCGGCTCGATTCGGGCGCCTGAGCGCGAACGGCGTGCCGACCGCGGCGCTTTCCGTCTCGACCATCGGCATTGCGCTGGCGACCGTCCTGACCGCGTTCTGGCCGGCGATGGCCTTCGGCTTGATGATGTCGCTCGCCATTTTCGGCGCGATGTTCGCGTGGCTGATGATCTTCGTCACGCATCTTTTCTTCCGCGCGCGCTACAACGGGCCTCCGCTGTCCTTCCGCATGATCCTGCATCCGGTCGGAAGCGTGCTCGGCGCGGTCCTGATGGCCGCGATCATGATCACCACCGCGTTCACCAACGAATTCCGCATGACGCTCGTCTACGGATTCGCGTTCATGGCCGTCCTGATTGGCGTCTATGCGATCTGGTATCGGAAGCGCGCCTAAAAAGCGCCACGAGCGCGGGTAAACACCGACGATAAACCGCTTTGCGTCTCTTTCGTTTCGAAACTAGAATCTTTCGAAACGAAAGTGCAAAGGTGGTTTGTCCGTGCTGGCCAATAAAAACTCGCTTCATCGACGTCTGCGCATTGTCGAACTTGTCCGCAAGCGCGGCGAGGTATCGGTCGATGAACTCGCGACCGCGTTCGACGTATCGAGCGTCACCATCCGCTCTGACCTGAATTACCTCGAGCAGCAGCGCTACCTCATCCGTGCGTTCGGCAAGGCGCGCTACGTCGCGCAACGGCCGGGCGAAAACGTGTTGTCGGCGGTGCCGGCGAGCGCGACCCGGCAGGCCGCCGATATGGCGATCGCAAGGCTGGCGGCGGATTTCATCGATGACCACGCGTCTGTGTTTATCGGCGCCGGAGTGATCACGCACAAGCTCTTGCCCTTGCTCGCCGACCGCTCGAACCTGGCGCTGACGCTCAACGACATTTCAATGGTGCCGACCGTCCAGCGTTTCGTGCGTTGCGAGCTGCGGCTTTCCGGCGGCTCGCTCGATGACGATTCCACCGTGCTGCTCGGGCCTGACGCGGAGCGGTCATTGTCGGCTTTGTCGCTGGATCTGGTAGTGCTCGAAGCGATGGGTTTTGATCGCGAAGGCAATCTGCTGTGCGCCGATCCGCGTCTTGCCGACGTGTACAAGGCGGCGTTGAAGAACGCGAAACGGATTGTCGTTGTTGCGTATCAGCCCGCGCTGCAAGGCGAGGGCAAGATGTTTTGTCACGTAAGCCGCCTGGGCGGACTGGTCCTCGATGACGCCATCGACCCGCCCACGCTCGACCTGATTCTCAAGGCCGGACTCGATGTGAACCGGCGGGAAGAAGGGATTCTCGAATTTCATAATCAGCAACCCTAAACAATATCTGGAGACACGTTCATGTTTCGTCGTTCCGTCCTGGCCGTTCTTGTCACCGCTGTCGCTGCAACCGCCGCCCACGCCGCCGATGTGAAGATTGGCGCATCGCTGCTTACGCAACAGCATCCGTTCTACGTCGAACTCGCCAACGCAATGAAAGCGGAAGCCGCGAAGGATCACGCGCAAATCGATATTGCAATTGCAAACCAGGATCTGAGCAAGCAGATCGCCGACGTGCAGGATTTCGTCACGAAGAAGGTCGATGTGATCGTGATCTCGCCGGTCGATTCGAAGGGCGTGAAAGCCGCCGTGCTGACGGCGGAGAAGGCCGGCATTCCGGTCATCACCGTCGATATCAGCGCGGCAGGCGTCGAGGTTGCATCGCATATCGCGACCGATAACTACGCTGGCGGACTGCAAGCCGGCGCGCTGATGTGCAAGGTGCTGGGCGGCAAGGGCAAGGTCGGCGTGATCGATTACCCGACGATCCAGTCCGTGATCGACCGCGTGACGGGCTTCAAGAAAGCGCTCGCCGCATGCCCGGACGTGAAGATCGTCGCAATCCAGCCGGGCATCACGCGTGCCGATGCATTGAGCGCGGCGCAGAACATGTTGCAGGCGAACCCTGATCTCGCGGGCATCTTCGGTTTTGGCGATGACGCTGCAATGGCTGCAGCGGTCGCAGGGAAATCGGCGGGAAACAAGGTGAAGGTGATCGGCTTCGACGGCATGCCGGAAGCGCGCGCAGCAGTCGATAAGAACCCGAACTTCGTTGGCGTGATCCGTCAGTATCCGGACAAGATGGGGGCGCTCGCAGTGGACACGGCCGTCAAGGTCGCGGCCAAGCAAGCGGTGCCGAAGCTGCAGCCGGTCACGCCCGGGCAGTATCTGAACGCGTCGGTGAAATGAATACCGTCTTGAAACCTCGCGATGCCGTGCGGTTTCCCACGCCGTTGCTCAAGCTGCGCGGCATCGCGAAATCGTTCGGTCCGGTCGAGGCGATCAAGGACGTGTCCCTCGCCATCTTGCCGGGCCGCGTGCATACGCTGCTCGGTGAGAACGGCGCGGGCAAGTCGACGCTGATGAAGATTCTCGCGGGCGTTCACGCGCCCACGCGTGGCGAGATCCTGATGAATGGCGCACCTGTTACGTTCGCCACGCCCGGCGAATCGCAGAAGGCGGGCATTGCGATCATCTATCAGGAACTGAGTCTCGCGAAGAATCTGAGCGTTGCCGAAAACATGTTCGCGGGGCACGAGCCACGGCGTTTTGGCGTGGTCGATTTCAAGCGCTTGTATGCTCAAGCCCAGGTCCTGCTCGATGACCTCGGTATCGATATCGAGGCAACCGCACCCGTGTCACGCCTGTCGATGGCGCAGCGTCAGCTCGTGGAAATCGCGAAGGCGCTGAGCCGCGACGCATCGCTCGTGATCATGGACGAACCCACGTCGTCGCTGAGCGATCGTGAAGCGGAGATCCTGTTTCATATCGTCACGAAGCTGACGGCGAAGGGCGCGGCGGTCGTCTATATCTCGCACCGCATGGACGAGATCATGCGCATCTCCGACGACATCTCGGTGATGCGCGACGGCCGTTACATCGCGACGTTGCAGAAGGATCAGACGACCATTGGCGCATTGATCGCGATGATGGTCGGCCGCGAAATGAACGATGTTTATCCGCGACGGGAAACGCCTTATGTGCGGCCATCGTTGCCGTTGCTGAAGGTCGGCAACCTGACGCTGCCTGGCCAGTTCGAGAACATCAGCTTCGAGATCCACGCGGGCGAGATCCTCGGTTTCTTCGGCTTGATCGGCGCGGGGAGATCGGATGTGATGAAGGCGCTGTTCGGCATCGGCCGGCCGAGTGGCGAGATCACGATGAGCGGCAAGCGCTTGAAGTTGCGTAATCCGGCTCACGCCATTCGCGAAGGCATTGCGTTCGTCACCGAAGACCGCAAGCACGAGGGTCTCGTGCTGATGCACTCCATAGCCAACAACGTGACGATGGCGAGTTTCGAGGAGCACGGTTCGCGCTTCGGCATCCTGAATCGCCGCTTCGAACGCGAAGAAACTGCGAACGCCATGGCGCGCATGAACATCCGCGCATCGGGACCGTTCCAGGCCGTTGGAAACTTGAGTGGCGGCAACCAGCAGAAAGTCGTGTTCTCGAAATGGCTGGCGCGCAAACCGAAAGTCCTGATCCTCGATGAACCCACGCGCGGCGTCGATGTCGGCGCGAAGTTCGAAATCTATCGCGTGATTCGCGAGCTCGCTGCAAGCGGGACCGCGATCATCCTCGTTTCATCGGAATTGCCGGAAGCACTTGCCATGAGCGACCGGCTCGTCGTGATGCGCGAAAAACGCATCGTCCATGAATTCAACGCTCAAGGTCCGACGCAGGAAGACGTCATGTCGTACGCAACAGGAGCCACAACAGCATGAACCCGAGCCAACTCAGCGGCGGCGCAGCACCGCGCCGTTCGCACGCAAGCGGCGCGTTCAATCGCGCGCTCAGGCATTACGGCGGCATTGTCGTCGGGCTGATCGTCTTGTGCGGATTTTTCTGGGCGCTGTCGCCCAACTTCATGTCCGTGAATAATATGCTGAATGTCGTGATGCAGGTGTCCATCATCGCGATACTCGGCTTCGGCATGACCTACGTGCTGCTGCTTGGCGATATCGACTTGTCGGTCGGTGCGACGATGGCGCTGGTCGGCACCGTCTGCGCATTCGCGCTGGAGCATGGTGCATCGCCGTTCCTTGCCGTGCTCGCCGCCATGGGCACCGGGCTCGTTCTCGGGGCCATCAACGGCTCGCTTTCGGCGTTGCTCACGATTCCGTCGTTCATTGTCACCGTCGCCACCATGGGTGTGTTTCGAGGTTTCGCGTATCTGACGTCGAACGGTGTGCCGATTTCCATCGACAACGACGCCTTCGCTTTCCTAGGCAACGGCGCGGTGCTCGGCATTCCGCTGCCCATCTGGATTCTCGCGGTATTGCTGCTGTTGAATCACTTCGTGCTCTCGCGTACCGTGTTCGGACGCAAGGCGTACCTGGCAGGCGGCAATCGCGAGGCGGCGCTGTATTCGGGTATCGATGTGAACCGTCTGCGAATCATGATCTTCATGATCTCGGGTCTGCTTGCGAGCATTGGCGGCGTGCTGATGACATCGCGGCTTTACTCGGCGCAACCGAACGCGGGCATTGGTTATGAACTCGATGCCATTGCCGCAGCCGTGCTCGGCGGCACGAGTCTCTCGGGCGGTTATGGAACGATCACCGGAACGCTGATCGGCGCGCTGATCATCGGCGTCATCAACAACGGCATGAACCTGCTGAGCGTTCCCTATTTCTATCAACTCATCGTGAAAGGCATCGTGATTCTGGTCGCGGTGTGTATCGATGTTCAAACGAAGAAACGTCATGCCTAATTCAAACGGTGTTCCCTCGAAGAAGCCCGGCACCATTGTTGCGATGGGCGAGATCCTGGTCGAAATCATGGCGACGCGCGTAGGCCAGAGCTTTCGTGAGCCGGGCACGCTCATTGGCCCGTTCGCGAGCGGCGCGCCGGCCATTTTCATCGATCAGGTCGCGAAGCTCGGTAGCCCGTGCGCAATGATCGGCTGCGTGGGCGACGACGACTTCGGCGTGCTCAACGTCGAACGCCTACGGACCGACGGCGTGGACGTTTCCGGCATCGCCGTGCTTAAAGACGCGACCACGGGCAGCGCGTTCGTGACGTACCGCGAAGACGGCGATCGCGATTTCATCTACAACATCACGAACAGTGCGTCGGCGCAGTTGTCGGTGGCGAACTTGCGCGAAGACCTGCTCGCCAACTGCGGCAACTTCCATGTGATGGGTTCGTCGCTGTTCTCGTTCAGGATCATCGAGGCCATGAAGCAGGCTATCGAAACGGTAAAGAAGAACGGCGGCACGGTGAGTTTCGATCCGAACATCCGCAAGGAAATGCTGCGGATTCCGGAAATGCGCGATGCGC
>NZ_CAXTGZ010000370.1:0-6225 GCF_964243625.1 uncultured Caballeronia sp. | reverse complement strand
GCCCGCCACAATCCCGCTTTCGCCGATGTCCACTCGGAAGCGCTGCCGGACGCACCGCGCATCGTGCTGGATGTCGACCGTGCAAAAGCGTATGCGCTGGGGGTGTCGTTCGACAGGATCGGCGATGCGCTCGGCAATACCTTCGGCTCGACGTACATCGACGACTTCCCGTCCGGCGGCCGGATGCGCCGCGTGATGATCGCCGCCGATGCGTCTTCGCGCATGACCGAAGCCGATCTCATGAATCTCTCGGTGCGCAATCTTGCGGGGCAGATGGTGCCGTTGTCGTCGGTGGCATCGCTCCACTGGACGACCGGTCCTTCCGTGCTCACGCGCTACAACGGCTCGCCTTCACTCGATGTCAGCGGCCGCCCGGCCAACGGCGTGAGCTCCGGCGCGGCGATGGCCGAAATGGAGCGCCTCGCGCAGATGCTGCCGGTTGGCGTCGGCTTCGACTGGACCGATACCGCGCTCGAAGAGACCCGCGCGGCGCGGCTCACGCCGGTGCTGATCGGCTTATCGCTGCTGGCCGTGTTCATGGCGCTGGCCGCGCTCTACGAGAGCTGGACCATTCCGCTGGCGGTGCTGACCATCGTGCCGCTCGGCATGATCGGCGCGGTGATCGCGATGTACACGCGCGGCATGCCGAACGACGTGTATTTCAAGGTCGGCATGATCACGGTGATCGGGTTATCGGCGAAAAACGCGATCTTGATCGTGCAGTTCGCCCGCACGCTTCACGCCGATGGCATGGCGCTGGCCGAAGCCATCGTCGCTGCTGCAAGCGCCCGCTTCCGGCCAATCGTGATGACATCGGCGGCATTTTTGCTGGGCGTCACGCCGCTGCTCGTGTCGAGCGGCGCCGGGGCGGAAAGCCGGCGTTCGATTGGCACCGGCGTGTTCGGCGGCGCGATCACCGCGACCGTTCTCGGGCTCGTGTTCACGCCGCTGGCGTTTTTCATCGTGGTATCGGTGCAAAGATTCATGCAGCGCAAATTCATGTCGATAACCCGCGAAAAACCATCGGCCAGCATCGAACTCGACGACCTGCCCCGCGCCGATATCCAGGGTTCGCGCGAGAGCTGACCGGGCGGCCGCACCGCTTTCCCAAACTCCCGTCGCAACGACCTATGATTGCTACAATCCGCGTTTAACGCGTTCGCCGGAGGTTGGAATGGCCTATCCCGCGGGTACAGTCGCCGCGCTCAGTTCGGCGGCGGCGACGGTGTTTTCCATCGGCATCGTGTTCCTCGGGTACTGGGGCATCCACGAATCAACCCAGTGGCATTTCGCCGATGTCACCGTGGCCATCCTTGCACTCGGCGGCTTCATATGCCTGGGTCTGGTGCCCTGGCTCGCCACCTCCCCCGTCGCCCACCCCGACGACGACTCCCTGATACGCCATGCGCGGCACGCCTTTCTGGCAGGCGTGGGCGCGCTTTGGCTGGCAATCGTCGTGTCGATTTTCACGTGAATATCCGCCTTTGACCCGCCCTCCGTTCAATATGAAGATTCGCCCCGCACAAGTGATCGAGCTCGTGGTGAATCTGCTGCTGCCCTGGCTTGCTTACAAACTCGCGTTGCCGTATTGGGGTGAGCTTGGGGCGCTGTATGCATCGGCGGTGCCGCCGATTGTCTGGAGCCTTGCCGAGTTTGCGAAGAACCGGCGGGTCGATGCCCTGAGCGTGCTGGTGTTGATCGGCATTGCGCTGTCCATCGTGCTGATGGCGCTTGGCGGCAGTCCGCGCCTCTTGCTGATGCGTGAATCGATGGCATCCGGCGCCATCGGCCTTGCGTTCCTGCTATCGCTCGTCGCGCGCCGGCCGCTGACGTTCTACCTCGCACGGGCGACGGTGGCACGCGAATCCGATGGCGGCGCCGAGCGCTTCGAGACACTGTGGGAGAGCCGGCCTCAATTGCGCCGCTCGATCCGCTTGATGACGTTTGCGTGGGGACTGGGGCTGACCGGCGAGAACCTGCTGCGCGCGTGGCTTGCGTGGCATTGGCCGATCGAACGCTTCCTGCTGGTGTCGCCGTTTATCGGCTATGGGATTTATGGCGGCTTGACGGTGTGGACGATCATTTATCGCAAGCGGATGAAAGCGCGCGAGGCGGCCGCACCGGCAACGCCGGTTCAATCGTGAACCCGCGCAAATAAAAAACGCGCGCCTGCCTGTTGGGCAAAGCGCGCGTTTAGTTCGAAGCGACTTCTTATTTCAAGCCGCTTGCTGCTGATACTGGATCCGATGCAGGTTCGCGTACAGCCCGTTGTGCCGCAGCAATTCGGCGTGACTGCCCTGCTCGGCGATCTTGCCCGCGTCCATCACGAGGATGCGATCCGCGCGCTCGATCGTCGATAACCGGTGCGCGATGACCAGCGTCGTGCGCCCTTTCATCAGGGTTTCCAGCGCTTCCTGGACGTGCCGCTCGGATTCGGAGTCGAGCGCGGACGTCGCTTCGTCGAGGATCAGGATCGGTGCATCCTTGTAGATGGCGCGCGCAATCGCAAGCCGCTGGCGTTGGCCCCCCGAGAGCCGCATGCCGTTGCCGCCTACGCGTGTCTCCATGCCTTCGGGCATGGCGTCGACCACGTCCGCCAGATTTGCCGCGGCGAGCGCCGCTCTCACGCGTTCGCGGTCCGGCGTCTGGCCATACGCGACATTGGCGGCGATCGTGTCGTTGAAGAGCACCACGTCCTGGCTCACCATCGCCATTTGGCTGCGCAGGTCGTGAAGGCTGTATTCGGGAAGCGCCACGCCGTCGACCATGACCGCGCCGCCGGCCGGGTCGAAGAAACGCGGCAGCAGGTTGACGAGCGTTGTCTTGCCGCTGCCCGATGCACCCGCCAGCGCCACCATCTCGCCCGGCGCGACCTTGAACGACACGGCATCGAGCGTAGGCGCGCCGCTCGTTCCATAGCTGAACGACACGTCGCGGAATTCCACTTCGCCGCGCGCGCGCTGCAAGGGACGGCCGCCGCCTTCGGGCTCGACGGGTTCATCGATCAGACCGAAGATCAGCTCGGCCGCCGTCATGCCGCGCTGCAGCGGCTGGTTGATGTCGATCAGGTGTTTGAGCGGCGAGATCACCAGCAGCATGGACGTGACGAACGCGACGAAACCGCCGACCGTGGTCTGGTCGTTCGCCGACTGCACGACGGCGATGGTGATCACGATCGCCAGCGCAATCGATGCGAGGAATTGCGTCAGCGGCTGGGCGAGACCGCCCGACACCGTCATGCGCATGGAGTAGCCGCGCAGCCGGTTGCTCATGTCGGTGAAGCGGTCGTTTTCGTACTTCTGGCCGTTATGCACCTTCACGACCTTGTAGCCGCCGACCGTTTCTTCAACGATGTACGACAGCTCGTTCGTGAGCAACTGATGCTCGCGGTTCAGGCGGCGCAACCGCCGGTTGATCTTGCTGACCAGCCAGCCGATAGCCGGCAGGATCACCGCGATCACGAGCGTCAGGCGCCAGTTGAGGATGAACAGATAGCCGAGCAGGAAGATTACCGTCAGCGAATCGCGCACGAGCGTCACGACAACGCTTTGCAGCACGTTCAGGATCTGGTTCACCTCGAACACGATCGCGTTGATGATCGTACTGGCCGTTTCGCGCTGGAAAAAACCGGCGCTGGTGTTGATCATCCGGTCGAACATCTTGAGGCGCAGTTCGAGCAGGATCTTGTTGGTGACGTACGAAAGCAGGTAGCCGGACGCATACTGCATGCCGCCGCGCACGACCGCGAGACCGACAACCGCAGCGGGCACGATCCACTTGGCGCTCGCGCTGCCGTTCGCGCCGAAGCCGTGGTCGAGCAGCGGTTTGAGCAGCATCGGGATACCGGCTTCGCTGGCAGCGACAAAACCCATCGCAATCAGGCCGAGCGTCACGATGCCGAGGAGCGGCTTGATGTATGGCCAGAGCCGGGTCATGACGGCGGCGGGCGATGTGGTCTTGCCGCCGCCAATCGTTTTGCTCAAGGTTGGCTTTTGACTCAAAAGTTGTTTTCCTGGTTGGTGCATGGGCGGGCGCGCACGGGACTTGGCCGCTCGCACGGCGCCTGTGCTTTTGTGCTCTTGCCCTGACTCTGCCCTGTGCCGGTTCGGCAAACCGGTATTGTAATGCGGTGGGGTGCTCTGTCTCATTAACACCCTCGGCGCTTCGCCACGGCTATTTTTGGAGAAGCTCAGAAACGCGGCTAACACATACGGCGCACGATCATCGCTGGTCGCCGTTGCGCGCTTTCGGAACCATTCCAGCCAGCTTTTCCCCCTGCCCCATCAGGAAGCCGGAAAAACACCAGAATGCAAGTGCCGTCGTCTGCCACATGAAGTCATCGGTGGAATTTTTCGCGATCATGCCCACCGCCAGCGCTATTCCCGCAGCGCTCACCCATGGCACCGCGTGCCGCAGACGCCAGAAGCGCCAGATCAACGCCAGCAGCAACGAAATCTCCAGCACCACGCCGACAATGCCCGTCTCGAGCCACGTGTTCAGGAAAAGGTTATGCGCGTGCGTCAACGCCTGCGGCTCACGCTCCAGCAAGCTCGGCGGAATTTCCGCCTGAAAGACGCGTCCCGGCAAAGGCTTGCCAAAACCAACGCCCGTCCACGTGCGCGCCTCGCCCTCCCGCCCGTAGAACGCCCACAGTTTGGGACGGGTATCGGAGGACATCGCGTCGCCGATACCCGCCAGTGCCTCCGGCATGTACACCTTGTCGCCGGCAACCGTGACTTCGCGCGCCACCGGTTTCGGCATGTTGTGACCGAGACGCAAACGCACGCTCAGCTCGAGCGTTCCCACCGCCGCGACGCAAATCACCAGCACGCTCACCGCCGCAAGGAACAAATGCTTCCGATACAGCGGGTAAGCCGCGACCACGAGCGTGACACCCGCAGCCGGCCAGAAAAACCGATTGAGCGTCGCCAGGCCGATGACCAGCGCCAGCACAATGCCGCTCAGCCCGAAAAGCCGCCAGCGGCGATCCATCAGGAAGCCGGTGAAAAGGGTTATCGAGAAGATGGCGAGCGTGCTCGTGTGGCCAACCCGGTTGTAGTAGTGAAGAAGGACATCGGCGGGATTGGTGGGCGGCTGCAGGCGGCCCCAGTAATACACACTGCCGGCCGCGAGCAGCAGGCACGCAACCCAGTTGATCAGCACGATCTGCTGCGGCCGCTCCGTGCGTGTGCCGACGAGCCAGAACGCCAGGAAAGACACGAGCGGATACAGCACTTCGTCGAGCCACGCATGCATGCTGTCGCGCGGAAACGGCGACCACGAGACGGATATCAGCGCCCAGGCGCCCCAGGCCGCTATAGGCAGTACCAGCGGCCAGCGCAACGGCGATGGCCGGTCAGGCGAAAACGCCGCGGCAAGCGTGCCGATCCCCACAAGTCCCAGCGACAGGTTTTCGAGCGCGGTCATGTGGGCGAACATCGCGACAAACATAATGACTGGACACGCCACCCACAGGACGCGTTCCACCTTCACGCACATCTTCGTCATTGCACTCCCGGAAGAGCCGCCCGCAAGCTTTTGCAGACGGCCTCAAGCGATATAAAGCCCATGCAGTCGGCATGGTCGCCGCGCCATGCGACGCACGTCGATGTATTGCGATCACAGCGGCGGGCCCACGCCACGTACCGCCTGAAAATATCGGGCTGATCACGGCACGGCATGTCAGCGATAGTAACCGGCGTGAACGGCGCATCGCGCCAGTAGTTTCCCGCGCCATGGATCAGTGCGTTGCCCGGCCCGAACAGCGCGATGGTCGGCACGCCGGTCAGACGTCCGAGATGAGCCACGCCGGTATCAGGGCAGACGATCGCCCGCGCACCGGCGAACATATGCCACACCTGACGCAAATCGATACGGCCGGCAAAGCTCGCATACCGTCCGGCGGGATCGATTGCGTCGATCAACCCGGTTTCGCTGGGGCCGCCGCTCCATACCGGCCTGAGCCCGAGCGTTTCCACATAAGCCGCCAGCGCGCGCCAGCGCTCATCGGGCCAGCGCTTGACGTCGGTGCTCGCGCCTGGATGCAGCACCACGTAAGGTTGCTGCAAGATGCGTGCATCGTCTTCCGCGAGCGCCGCAGGCGCCGGAGCTGGCCAGTCCTCCGTCCGATATGCCCGCGGCGGCGGCCCGTCGATCAACCCGGCGGCAATATCGGCCCACGCGCCCGGATGGTCCGGATAGGGCACGGCCTGGTTGAGCGGCCAG
>NZ_CAXTGZ010000369.1:0-6242 GCF_964243625.1 uncultured Caballeronia sp. | reverse complement strand
CGCAGGCCGCGGCGAGCGCATGCGTCCGATGACGGATACGAGTCCCAAGCCGTTGCTCAAGGTCGGCGGCAAGGCACTGATTGTCTGGCAGATCGAACGGCTGGCGGCGGCGGGGTTTGAAGTCATCGTGATCAATCACGCGTGGCTCGGGCGCATGCTTCAGTCGAACCTCGGCAACGGTTCGCGTTGGGGCGTCGAAATTCGTTACTCGCACGAAATGCACGCGCTGGAGACGGCTGGCGGGATTGCCAAGGCTTTGCCGCTGCTGGAAACGCAAGGCGAGCCGGCGATATTCCTGGCGGTGAGCGGCGATGTTTTCTGCGATTTCGACTACGCGAGCTTGCGCACGCGTGTCCCGTCGATGGCGCTCGCATCCGAGCCGGCGATGCATCTGGTGATGGTGCCGAATCCCCCGTTTCATAAGCTCGGTGACTTTGCGCTCGAGCCCAACGGCACGCTTTCGCTCGATGGCTCCGCGCGCTTCACGTTCGGCAATATCGGTTTGTACGATACCCGCATGTTTCGCGATCTCGCGCCAGGAACACGGCGTGCATTGACGCCGTATTACCAGGAGACGGTCAAGGCGGGGCGGGCAACCGGCGAGCTTTATGAAGGACAGTGGGAGAACGTAGGAACCGTGGCGCAGCTCGAGGCGCTGGATCGGGCGCTGCGGGGCAAGTAGGTGCTGGTCGCTACGCCGCTGTCCAGGGATCGACAACCGAAACTCCGCTAGCCTCAAAGTCCTTGCCGTTTCGCGTGGCAAGTACTGCATCGCGGCTATGACAGATCGCGGCGATTTGCGCATCGGCGGAACTGATCGGCCGGCCTTGCGCTTCGCGTTCCGCTACGAGGATCGCGTAGCAGCGCGCGGCAGCTTCGTCGAAGGCCAGCACCCTGCCGGCCAGCTCACCGTCGAGCATCGATTCTATTGCGCCACGCAGCGCGGTTTTGCGTTTGCCGTGCGCGAGCCGCGCAACGCCGTACAGCAATTCCGAGACCGTAATGGATGTGATGTGCAGCTCGTGCGCGTATTGAGAATCGAGCCAGGTGAGCACGTTTTCGTCGGGGTTGGCGCGCATGATTTCCGACAAGACGTTTGTGTCCAGCACAATCATTCCGGAAACTCAGCTGCCCGCGGCTGGCCCGATCGTTCCGGCAACGTCAGGCCCTTGTCCGCAAGGCCTGCAAAACGTTGGTGAACGCGGCTGCCGAAACCGGTCGCGTTGGCGGTTCCGGCCAATGCGCTCTGCAAAATCACTCGCACTTCTTCTTCCATGGAGCGGCCGTGCCGAGCAGCTTCGACCCGAAGAAGAGCCTTGATCTGGTCATCGAGATTGCGAATTGTCAGTGTTGCCATTCAAAACTCCGCATGCTGTCATTGACTGCAATGCTAGCATAAAGCGAATGGTATGGGGGCAGTGCGGGATTCCGTGTCGTGCACGAATCCGGCGCGTGGTTCGCAAATGTTAAAATCCCTCCTTCCCTTTCGCTTTATTCTCCGCGGCCCCACCATGTCCGATACCCGTCCCGATACCCTCTTCGCGCTCACCGCGCTGTCGCCGCTCGACGGCCGTTATGCCGCCAAAACCGAAGCGCTGCGGGAATGGCTGTCCGAATACGCGTTCATGAAACATCGCGTGAAGGTCGAGATTCACTGGCTGATCGCGCTGTCGCAAGCCGGATTCGACGAAGTGCCTGCGTTCTCCTCCGAGTCCGAAGACTTCCTGCTGCAGCTCGCCGAGCGCTTTACCGCGCACGATGCCGCGCGCATCAAGGACATCGAAAAGGTCACGAACCACGACGTGAAAGCCGTCGAGTACTGGCTCAAGGAATCCGTGAAGGGTCAGCCGGAACTCGAGCGCGCAAGCGAATTCATCCACTTTGCGTGCACGTCGGAAGATATCAACAACACGTCGCACGGCATGATGATCGCGGGCGCTCGCGAACACGTCCTGCTGCCGGCACTGCGCTCGGTGCACGACCGGCTGATCAAGCTCGCTCACGCCAACGCCGCGCAACCCATGCTCTCGCGCACGCATGGCCAGCCCGCGAGCCCGACCACGCTCGGCAAGGAAATGGCGAACGTGGCAGCGCGGTTGCAGAGCGCTATCGAGCGGATTGCAGAAGTGCCGGTGCTTGCCAAGATGAACGGCGCGGTCGGCAACTTTAACGCGCATCTGTCGGCGTATCCGGATTTCGACTGGGAAGAATTCGCGGAAGGTGTGATCGAGGACCGGCTGCAACTCACGTTCAATCCGTACACCATCCAGATCGAGCCGCACGATTACATGGCCGAACTGTTCGATGCCATCTCGCGCGCCAATACGATCCTGCTCGACCTCGATCGCGACGTCTGGGGCTACATCTCGGTGGGCTATTTCAAGCAGCGGCTCAAGGCGGGAGAGATCGGGTCATCGACCATGCCGCACAAGGTCAATCCCATCGACTTCGAAAATTCCGAGGGCAATCTGGGCCTCGCCAACGCCATGCTGCGCCATCTCGCCGATAAACTCCCCATCTCACGCTGGCAACGCGACCTGACGGATTCCACTGTGTTGCGCAACATCGGTGTGGCGTTTGGCTATTCGCTGCTTTCGTACGATTCGCTGGTACGCGGACTCGACAAGCTCGAAGTCAACGCGGCGCGGCTGAACGAGGACCTGGATAACTGCTGGGAAGTGCTGGCGGAACCGGTGCAAACGGTGATGCGCCGTTATGGCGTAGCCAATCCATACGAACAACTGAAGGAACTGACGCGCGGCAAGGGCATTACGCGCGAAGGCTTGCAGACGTTTATCAATGGACTCGCGATTCCTGATGACGCGAAGAAGCTGTTGCTGGACATGACGCCGGCGTCGTACGTGGGGAAAGCGGTGGAGCTGGCCAAGCGGATCGCCTGAAAACGGCGTCGCTCCCGGTCAAATTACTTCACCAAGACAAAAAGCCGTTCCAGAAAATCCTGGAACGGCTTTTTTACGGTGATTGCGTTCAATCAGTCCACGCTCTGCCAAGTGGCCAGAGCGCGGACATCTTCAACTTAATGCACCATCACATTCACGTTCTGCTGAACCAGCAGTTCCACGTTCGTGCTCGAGTGCTCGAAGACGTTATACGACACGCCGTCCACTTTCGCCTGGCCGTGGGTGGCCCAATAACCGTCAGCCACGCCCGGAACATGCATGCTGCTGGACAGATCGACCATGTCGGTGAAGGAGCCCTTCACCATCATCTGCTTGTGGCCGTCACGCATGAACAGATCCATTTCACCCAGGTTCAGCACGTCTGCCGTCGACAGCTTCAACGTGTTCGAGCGGCCGCCCAGGTCGATCACTTCGATACCCGACAGCTTCGCTGCCGGCGACGTGCCCGTCAGCGAGTTCAAGTCGAGGAACTGATGGTCACCGACCAGGTGCAGTGTATCCGCGGCGCCGGTTTGCGAACCTGCAATATGCGCCGAGGACTGGGAGAAATACTTTGCTGCATCTGCGATGAGGTCAACGGTTTCATTGCCCGCATACTGCCCGAAGAAAACTTCATGGTCGCCCACAACGGTGTGCAGGCTCGAATCCGTAATATGGGCAGGCATCGAGGCGTTCGAATTAATTGCCACAACCACCGGTTCGGACATCTGGCCAAATTGGCCGCTCGGGGTGACCGCTGCCGCGGTAATGGTGTGCATGCCACCGGCCAGAGTTTCAGCCGACGTGTACACCCATGAGCCGTCGTGTCCGGCAACCGTCATGCCGATCATACGGCCAGCATCGAAGATATAAACGTTGACGTCGGCATCCGCTGTGCCGCTGATGACCGGCGTGGACGAACTGATCTTTCCGCCGTTTGTTACGCCACCCACGGACGTAATCACTGCCTGATGCGGGACGTCAGGAACCGGGGTCGGTTCCGGGGTCGGTTCCGGCACAGGAACCGGCGTCACTGCGCCCGAATCGACGGTCACGTAGAAGCGCGTCGACGGCTGGCCGTTGAGCCCGATATCGCTGAACGCCACCGCCGTGAACCAATGCTCGGACAAGCCCGACAGGTCTTGAGCCGGCGTGAAGGACCAGTTGCCCTTTGCGTCGCTCATGGTGGAACCGATGTCTTTACCTTCGACGTACACATGAACGCTGGTGTTCGCGTCCGCTGTGCCTGCGATAACCGGCTTGCCGTCATGCGTCGTGCCGTGGTTCATTGCTTCGCCGCCAACCGAGGTGATCACGGGCTGGCCCGGGATGACCGGAAGGTTATCCGGGGTGGGTTCCGGAGTAGGCGTCGGGGTCGGTTCCGGAGTGGGTTCAGGAACAGGAACCGGCGTCGTGCCGCTCGGATCGACGGTCACATAGAAGTAGTTCGACGGGTAGCCGTTGCGGCCGATATCGCTGAACGCCATCGCCGCGATCCAATGATCGCCGGCCACGCTTTGATCCAGCGTGAACGACCAGTTGCCCTTCTCATCGCTGACCGTGGAACCGATCACGTTGCCGTTGTCGTACACGTGGACGCTCATGTTGGCGTCCGCCGTGCCGGTGATGACCGGCTTGGCATCATGCGTCGTGCCGTGGTTCATCGCTTCGCCACCAACCGAAGTGATCACAGGCGCAGCCGGGATGATCGGAAGGTTATCCGGGGTGGGTTCCGGCGTAGGCGTCGGGGTCGGTTCCGGAGTGGGTTCAGGAACAGGAACCGGCGTCGTGCCGCTCGGATCGACGGTCACATAGAAGTAGTTCGACGGGTAGCCGTTGCGGCCGATATCGCTGAACGCCATCGCCGCGATCCAATGATCGCCGGCCACGCTTTGATCCAGCGTGAACGACCAGTTGCCCTTCTCATCGCTGACCGTGGAACCGATCACGTTGCCGTTGTCGTACACGTGGACGCTCATGTTGGCGTCCGCCGTGCCGGTGATGACCGGCTTGGCATCATGCGTCGTGCCGTGGTTCATCGCTTCGCCACCAACCGAAGTGATCACAGGCGCAGCCGGGATGATCGGAAGGTTATCCGGCGTGGGTTCCGGCGTCGGGGTGGGTTCCGGCGTAGGTTCCGGCGTAGGCGTCGGTTCCGGGGTCGGAACTGGAACCGTTCCGCTTACGTCCACGAGCACGTTCACACGTTCGGACGGCGCGTTAGACCGGCCCAACTGGTCGACTGCAGTTGCCATGATGGAGTGCACCTGCGTGTCGGACAGGCCGACTTCCGGCGTGAACGACCATGTGCCGTCCGTCTTCGAGACCGTCGAGCCGATCAAGCTCAGGCCGTCATAAATGCGGATCTCGACGCCAGCGTCCGCCGTACCCGTAATCACCGGCTTCGCGTCATGCGTCGTACCGCCACTTGTCACGCCGCCCACCGACGTAATCACCGCCTGTTGCGGGATTTCAATCGGCGTGGGTTCAGGGGTCGGTTCCGGAATCGGATGCGTTGTGGTCGAATCGTAATTGATGGTGACCGCTTCCGACTTCACGCCGTATTGGCCGTGGATCTGCGCAACTGCCGTAAAGGTGTGCTGGAACGAGCCATTCAGATTCTCAAGCGGCGTGAGTGACCAACGGCCATCGTCGCCGGTGAAGGTGACGCCGATCAGCTTCGAACCATCGTAAACATAGACATTTACATTGGCGTCTGCCGTGCCAACGATAAGCGGCATGGCCGAATCGACCGTCCCGCCGTTCGTTTGACCGCCCACTGACGTGATCACGGCCTGACTCGGGAGTTCGGTCACCGGAAGCTCCGGACCGAACCCGCCTTTGTCGTAAGGAGCTGCGGCATTGAACGCCTGCGATGCCATATTGAAGACCGGTTTTGTGTCGATGAATCCGCCAGCGAGCGTGTTATCCATCGGATATTTGGTTTGATTCGCCATTCTTATAGAACTCCTGTTACTTCAAACACTGCCAGGACATGACGCCGTCCGACCGAAGGATCGGTCGCAGGGCTCGTGACGCCCGGCACAAAGCATGCAGCGGATAGCTTTCCAAAACAGCTATCCCCATGCACGTGCGGCGATTCTGAATTGCAGTTGTAAGGTTCGACACCGGACAATTCCGAATTGCGCAGTGCGGCAGATGGACAAAAGCGCACAGGGGCATGGACTGTTTCGGCAGCGTGACAATGAAGGCGATGCGCATTGGTCCGCGTGTGTCCAATTGCAAAGCCTGGCGTTCTTCCACATGGGATTGCGTCAAACTTGGCGCAAAAAACATGTGCTTGCCTCTAAACACACATGGTTCGAACTCAAACGTTGCAAC
>NZ_CAXTGZ010000368.1:0-6249 GCF_964243625.1 uncultured Caballeronia sp. | reverse complement strand
TTTAGCGGTCCAGCCTGAAATTCACTTCCTCCGGCCGCCCCTCGAGGCTCAACTTCGCCCGCATCGACGGTGAACGGCTGATCACCTTCCCTCGTCGAAGCACAGCCGTGCGTGCCGCCCGTAGTCGAATCGCTTCGACAGGATCACGCGCGTCCAGCACCACGCAATCCGCGTTGTTACCCACGGCAATCCCATATCCTTCGATACCCAGGATCTTCGCCGGTGTCGTAGTCACTGCTTCGAACGCGGCGCGCATTGCGTCGATGCCCGTCATCTGCGCCACGTGCAATCCCATATGCGCCACTTCGAGCATGTCGCCGGAACCGAGGCTGTACCACGGGTCCATCACGCAGTCGTGGCCAAACGCAACGTCGACGCCCGCCGCCATCAGTTCAGGCACGCGCGTCATGCCGCGACGCTTCGGATAAGTATCGGCGCGCCCCTGCAGCGTGATGTTGATCAACGGATTTGCGATTGCGGCCACGCCCGAATCGCGGATCAACGGGATCAGCTTGCTCACGTAGTAGTTGTCCATGGAGTGCATGGAAGTCAAGTGCGAACCGGTCACACGCCCTTGCAAACCCAGACGATGCGTCTCTGCCGCCAACGTTTCAATGTGCCGCGACATGGGGTCATCGGACTCATCGCAATGCATGTCTACACGCAAGCCCTTCTCTGCTGCGAACTCGCACAACAGCCGCACGGACTCGGCGCCGTCGGCCATCGTGCGCTCGAAATGCGGAATGCCGCCGACGACGTCGACGCCCATCGATATTGCACGCTTCAAATTCTCGAAAGCGCCTTTGCTGCGCAAGATGCCGTCTTGCGGGAACGCAACGAGTTGCAGGTCGAGATATGGCTTCACTCGACGCTTCACTTCGAGCAGCGCTTCCACCGCAAGCAGACGCGGATCGCACACGTCGACATGAGAACGGATCGCGAGCAGACCGCGTGCGACGGCCCAGTCGCAATATTGCATCGCTCGATCGACCAGCGCCTCTTGCGTGAGCTCAGGCTTCAGTTCACCCCACAATGCGATGCCTTCCAGCAACGTTCCCGATGCGTTCACGCGCGGCAAGCCGTAGGACAGCGTAGCGTCCATGTGGAAATGCGCATCGATGAACGGCGCCGTGACGAGAGCACCCGCAGCGTCGATTTCTTCAGGCGCCGTGGCGTCGAGCCGCGGCTCGATGGCGGCAAAGCGGCCGTCTTTGATGCCGATATCCACAGGATCGCGCGAGTGGGCGAGCGCGGCGCGTCGAATGATCAGGTCCATGGGGCTCGTCCTTTCGCTGAGGTGTTCTGGACATTGTAGCGGGACAGAAAGAAGAATTTCGAGCGTACGGGCCGCGTTAGCCATTCGGTCGACTTCAAGAGCGAGAGCGCGCAGGTCAAAGTAATCCCTGTGATCTGACTGCCACACCCCACTAAACGATATCTTGAATCACTGTATCCAATGAGATACACTCGATGCCAGATATCCCGCTCGACTCTTACTCGGGATTCACGTGCATGACCAACACCATCAATCAAACGCGTGAATTTTCAGGTTGGCTGTTGAGCGTAAAAGACCTGAGCGCACGCGCCACGATCCTCGTCCGGATCAAACGTGCAGCGAAGGGTAATTTTGGCGATTGCCACGACGTTGGCGAAAGCGTCTGGGAAATGCGGATCCACACAGGCGCGGGGTATCGTGTTTATTACGTGCGCGACGGCCTGAGCGTCTATCTCTTGTTAGCAGGCGGCTGCAAGCAAGGGCAAGTAGCGGATATCGCCCGAGCGAAGGCCATGTGGCAGCGAATCAGAAAGGAACGGAAATGAACTCCACTCAAATTTCAGCATTCGACGCATCCGACTATCTCGATAGCGAAGAGGCCATCGCGGCTTATTTGAATGAAGCGCTTGCTTCGGGTGACTCGGATATTCTGCTCTCGGCGCTTGCCGACGTCGTAAAGGCACGCGGCATGTCGAAGGTCGCCTCCGACGCCGGCGTGCAGCGCGAAAGCCTTTACAAGTCGCTCTCCGAAGGCGCGAAACCCCGGTTCGAAACCATCCAGAAAGTAGCGGCCGCGCTGGGCGTCAAACTCGTCGCCGTGCCGCTGCATCACTGATCAGAGTCAAACCCAAACATTTACTTCATGAAAATTGCCACCTGGAACGTCAACTCCCTCAAAGTCCGCCAGCAGCACGTTATCGACTGGCTGGCAACGAGCGGCGTCGATGTGCTGTGCCTGCAGGAACTCAAACTCACTGACGACAAATTTCCCGTGGCCGAACTTGAAGCTGCTGGCTACAAGAGCTGGTACGCAGGCCAGAAGACCTACAACGGCGTCGGTATTCTGGTGCGCAGCAGTTTGAGCGTCGATGAAACCACGATCGTGCGCAACATCCCCGCGTTCGAGGATCCGCAACAACGCGTGATTGCCCTGACGGTCGAAGGCGTCCGGATCATCTCGGCCTATTTTCCGAATGGACAAGCGCCCGGCACCGAAAAGTTCGCATACAAGATGCGTTGGCTGGAAGCGCTGCGCGACTGGATAGAAGTTGAAATGAAAACCTATTCGCGACTGGCGCTGCTCGGCGACTACAACATCGCGCCGGAAGACCGCGACGTTCACGATCCAAAAGCATGGGAAGGCCAGAACCTCGTTTCGCCCGATGAGCGTGCGCACTTCGTGCAACTCATCGAACTTGGTCTCACCGATACCTTCCGCAAATTCGAGCAGCCGGAGAAACTATTCACGTGGTGGGATTATCGGATGCTCGGATTCCGCCGTAACGCGGGGTTGCGCATCGATCACATTCTGGCGACGGCGGAACTCGCCGCACGCTGCACTGCATGCGAAGTCGACAAGGTGCCGAGAAAGTGGGAACAGCCGTCGGATCACGCACCGGTTATCGCGACCATTGATTGAATGAAGCGGGGACGAAATCGTCCCCGCTTCACGTCACGCGTCCAGATGCAGTTCCTGGATCTTTCGTGTGATCGTATTGCGGCCAATGCCCAGGCGCTCAGCCGCTTCCACCTTGCGGCCACGCGTGAAATCGAGGGCCTCGCGAATCACCGCGGCTTCAAACCGTCGAGCGAGTTCGTCCATGACATCGGCGGTATTTTCGCGCAACAGTCGCGCGACCTCAGTACGCAAGCCGTTTTCCCAGATGCTCGCGGCAATGCCGGCCGGTGCAGCGCCGAGTGCAACCGGCGCGCCATTCGGACCACTCGCCAAACCCGCGCTCGTTCCGCCCTCCACCGCCGACGCTGTGAGCGCCGTACTCTCGCCGGCATATTCCTGAGTCGGCGTGAGATCGGGCGGCAAATCCTTGCGCTCGATGGTCTGCGCCGGCGCCATCACGGTCAGCCAGTTGCAGAGGTTCTCAAGCTGCCGGACGTTGCCCGGAAACGGCAGCGACGCAAGAAACGCCAGCGCATCCTCAGACACGCGCTTGGGTTCCACACCGAGGTCGCGCGCACTCTTTTGCAGGAAATGGCGCGTGAGCAGCGGAATGTCCTCGCTACGTTCGCGCATCGCGGGAAGCCTCAAACGGATGACGTTCAGCCGGTGATACAAGTCCTCGCGAAACAGGCCCTGGCGTACACGAGACTCAAGGTTCTGATGAGTGGCCGCGATCACGCGAACATTCGCCTTCAACGGGTTGTGCCCGCCTACGCGATAAAACTGGCCATCGGATAACACGCGCAGCAAGCGCGTTTGAAGATCGAACGGCATGTCGCCGATTTCATCTAGGAACAGCGTGCCGTTTTCCGCCTGCTCGAAGCGCCCCTGACGCATGGCCTGCGCGCCCGTGAACGCGCCACGTTCGTGACCGAACAACTCGGACTCGAGCAGGTCCTTCGGAATCGCCGCGGTGTTCAGCGCGATGAAGGGCCCGTTCGCGCGCGGGCTATGGCGGTGCAGCGCGCGGGCGACAAGCTCCTTTCCGGTGCCTGATTCGCCCGTGATGAGCACGGTGGCGGCGGAATGTGACAGACGGCCGATCGCGCGAAACATGTCCTGCATCGCCGGTGCCTGGCCCAGCATCTCGGGCGTTTCGGTGACGCTGTTGTCGTAGGCGGCTTCGCCGCGCATGCTTTCATCGACCGCGCGGCGGATGAGTTCGACCGCCTTGTCCACGTCGAACGGCTTGGCGAGATACTCGAACGCGCCACCCTGGAACGCGGCGACGGCGCTGTCGAGATCGGAGAACGCCGTCATGATGATGACCGGCAGACCGGGCAGCTTGTCGCGCACCGTTTGCAGCAATTCGAGGCCCGAGCCACCCGGCATGCGAATGTCGGACACGAGCACTTGCGGGCTTTCCTGTTCGAGTGCGGTCAGCGCGTCGCGGACGCCGGAAAAACTGCGCGTCGCGAAGTTCTCTCTTGCGAGGGCTTTTTCAAGCACCCAGCGGATGGATTGGTCGTCGTCTACTATCCAGATCGGCTTCATATAGTTCGGCGAGATGTCTTCGTGTGGTTCGGTTTAAGCCCGTCGAAACGGTCAGGCGCATGAGCGCTTTTCAAGATGTCGATGAACCCTCGTGATTGATCGTTCAATGACTGCCGCGATTGCGTTGGTTGCCGGGCGAGGCCGTTCATCCTTCGAACGGCAACAGGATCGTGAATTCGGTGCAGCCTGGCTTGCTTTCCACTTCGATCAACCCGTCGTGTTGCTGCACGAAAGTTTGCGCAAGCGTGAGGCCAAGTCCGCTGCCGTCTTCTCGTCCTGATACGAGCGGATAAAAGATCCGGTCGCGTATCTCTTCCGGGATGCCCGGACCGTTGTCAGTGATATGCAAGTCCAGTGCCAGTTTGTGTAAGCGTTTGCCGATTGTCACCTTGCGCGCGATGCGTGTGCGCAATTCAATACGTGCATCGCCTTGCGAAATCCGTTCGCGCAGCGCTTCTGCCGCGTTTCGAACGATGTTGAGCAGCGCCTGGATAAGCTGCTCCTTGTCGCCGCGCAGGTCGGGCACGCTCACGTCGTAATCGCGGTCGAGCGTGAGGCCACGCGGAAACTCCGCGAGAATCACGGCGCGCACGCGCTCGCACACCTCATGGATATTCACATCGCCCACGATATGCGGATGCCGATGCGGTTCAAGCAACCGGTCGACCAATGTCTGCAGCCGGTCCGATTCCTTGATGATCACTTGCGTGTATTCGCGCAGTTCATCGCGCTCACGCGCGCCGAGTTCGAACTCCAGCAGTTGTGCAGCGCCTCGAATACCGCCAAGCGGATTCTTGATTTCGTGCGCGAGATTGCGGATCAGTTGCTTGTTGACCGCGGTCAGATCGTGAATACGTTCTTCGCGGTCGGTCTTCAGGTGCCGCTCGTTCTCGAAGAGTTCGAGCAGCACGTAATTGGGCGCCACTTCCAGATAAGCGACGATCGCATGAACATGCAGCGGCTCGCGACCGGGGCGTTCGAGCACGGCATCGAGATGGGTCGCGTTGAACCTGTGATCGGCAATGGACGCAATGGTCGTCACCAGCTCGTCTGCGTTGGCGAACAATTCGGGCCACGCAGTTTGAGCCAGTTGCCTGCGCGAGCGTTCCAGCATGGCTTCCGCCGACGGATTCGCGAATGCGATCTTCAGCGTCGACTTGTCCAGCACGAGCACGACCGTGGGCAACGCTTCCATGCCCGGCAGCAGATTGGTGGCGACGAGCGTCGCGTCGTCGGACAGCGAATTGTCGGGAGGACTCTTTCTCGCCTTGATGAGATTCTTGAGAACCATCGTGCAGTGAGACCCGGTCTTGAAACTGGTGAGACGAAGATCCGGCGATTAAAAAAGGGACGGCGCGCCGTCCCTTTTCCGTTCACCTGACACTTCTGCTTCGCATCGAGCGGCATGCTTTTCCGACTACCGGAAACTGAAGCATGCGCGCCATCCGCTTACAGCGAGTAGTACATCTCGAATTCGATCGGATGCACAGCCTGGCGATAGCGCTGCAATTCCGTCGTCTTCAATTCGATATACGCGTCGAGCATCGAATCCGTGAACACGCCACCGACCGTCAGGAACTCGCGGTCAGCGTCGAGTGCGTCGAGCGCCTGATCCAGGCCGGCACACACGGTCGGAATCTTTGCATCTTCTTCCGGCGGCAGGTCATACAGGTTCTTGTCTGCTGCTTCGCCCGGATGGATCTTGTTCTGCACGCCGTCGAGGCCGGCCATCATCAGTGCCGAGAAACACAGGTACGGGTTTGCCATCGGATCCGGGAAACGCGTTTCGATACGGCGGCCC
>NZ_CAXTGZ010000367.1:0-6254 GCF_964243625.1 uncultured Caballeronia sp. | reverse complement strand
GTATGCGCGTACCTGGACTGCCGAACTCGCGGCACGGGCAATCCGCGTGAACGTGTTGAGCCCGGGTCCCATCGACACTCCCATGTTCGAGAACGTCAGCGACGAAGTCCGGCTCTCGCTGACCAGCCGGATTCCTTTGAACCGCCTGGGTCGTCCGGAGGAAGTGGCGAACGCGGCGTTATTCCTTGCATCGTCCGACAGCAGTTTTGTGGCGGGCGCGGAGTTGTGTATCGATGGAGGGATGATGCAGGTTTAATCGGCGGTCGTTGGCGTCCGGGAATGGGAGAGGCAGCCTCTCCCCACGCTCAATAAATTATCGGCATATACCCACATATTGCGGGCATATGCTAATATTTTGCGAAACGTGCAATGTATCGGTTTTTGATCCATGCAGCGATTGTGACCCGAAGCGGCGGTTTCCCGGATGGCTTTGCAATCTCCGCCGAGCGTTCCGCACGAGAAAACGGATGAGGTAAGCGTTATGCCCAACGAACTCAAAAGCTCGACTATCGCGGCCGCACCAGATGGCGCTGCATTGCGGGATCGTCCAGTCTTGATCGCGCGCACCTTCAGTTCGCCTCGCCATACCACGCGCTATCTGGAGGCTGGACCGGCCGAGGGGCCGTTGATGATCTTCCTCCACGGCTGGCCTGGAATCGGCCTGATGTGGCGACCGCAGATCGAAGCCTTTGCATCAGAAGGCTGGCGGTGCGTCGCGCCGGACATGCGCGGTTATGGAGGCTCGACGGCGCCGTCCGCGTCCAGTGCCTACGCGCTCAAGGAGATCGTGCAAGACATGGTCGAACTTCACGATCATCTGGGCGCGCGTCCGGCAATCTGGGTTGGCCACGACCTGGGAAGCCCGGTGGCCGGGGCGCTGGCTGCTCATCATGCAGAGCGCAGTCGTGGCGTGGTATTCGCGTCCGTCCCGTATATGCCCGAGAGCTTCGCCTTGCGCAACTTGTTGCCCTTGGTCGATCGGACGCTCTACCCGGCCGATCAATTTCCAGACGGGCAGTGGGATTATTACGGCTTCTACCTGACGCACTTCGACCAGACGGTCACTGATTTCGACGCGGACATAGCCGCAACGCTCGCAGCGATTTATCGGCGTGGAGACCCGGAGTCCGTGGGCAAGACCTATCGCTCTGCTTTGGTGTCGCGAAACGGAGGCTGGTTCGGAGCGGCGCATCGTGCGCCGGCAGTGCAGCCCGACGCTGCGCTCTGGCCATCCACCGACTTTGACGCCCTCGTCGATGTGTTTCGTGCCAGCGGGTTTCGTCCGGCCAACGCGTGGTATCTGAACGACGACGCCAACATCGCGTACGCTCAAGCAGCACCCGACGGCGGACTTCTGCACCAGCCCGTGCTGTTCGTGAACGGCGACTTTGATGGCATCTGTGACATCACTCGAAGCCGTCTCGGCGAGCCCATGCGCAGCACGTGCACTGATCTGACGGTGACGACGCTGCCATCCGGACACTGGCTGCCACTCGAGCGCAAGACCGAGCTTGTCCAGGTCATGCGTTCATGGCTTGAAGGGAAAGGAATATCTTAGTGAATCCTTATCATATAAATAGCCTCGCATTTCGACCATGGAGTTCAATGACATGACTTCAGATATAACGGGTGGCGTCAAGAAATACGATATCGCAACCAATGGCATTTCCCTGCACGTAACGGAGCAAGGGGCGGGACCAGCCGTGCTGTTCTGCCACGGGTTTCCGGATACGTCCTACACATGGCGCCGGCAAATGAACGCCATTGCGTCGGCGGGTTATCGCGCCATCGCTCCCGATATGCGCGGCTATGGGCAAAGTTCAGCTCCCGCCGATGCAAGTCTCTACACCCCGCTGCACACCACAGGCGACCTGATCGGTCTGCTCGATGCGCTGAAAATATCCAGCGCAGTGCTTGTGGGGCACGACTGGGGTGCGACCCATGCATGGAATGCGGCGCTGATGCGTCCCGATCGATTCAAGGCGGTCTTTGGCCTCAGTGTGCCTTTCGTTGCGCGTGGAGAATCCAGCGTTTTCGAAAGAATGCGCGAGTCGGGACGTCAAGACGATTTTTACATGTTCGAGCAGATACGGCCGGATGCTGACCAGATATGGGCCGACGCTGCCGTGACGATTCCAGGCATCCTGTACTGGGCATCCGGTTCTGCGCCGGAAGGCGAGCAGTGGAGCCCCCTGGACCGTACACGCAGCCTTTATCGGGCTGCTCCCGGGCCACTGCCCTCGTGGGCGGAAGCAGATTATGTGGCGCATAACATCGCGGAATTTCGGCGCACCGGTTTTCACGGCGGATTGAATTACTATCGCGCAGGAGAGCCTTATTTCACGCTGTCCGCTCCGTGGAAGGGCGCGAAGGTCACTCAACCATCGTTCTTCATCTGGGGCAAATCGGATGGTTTGAAGGAGCTTTACCCTTTTACGTTAGAGCAGATGCGCGCCGGCCTTCCCGGTCTTATGGGAGGACTCGAACTCGATAATGTGGGCCACTGGGTGCAACACGAGGCGTCAGCCGAGGTCAGCGAACAGCTTGTCAGATTCCTGCGCACTGTGGATGCGGTTCTTTCTTGACAAAGCGACGTTCGGGCTCGCCGCATGACCACAGCTTTTCGAATACATGGAGCAATCATGGAATCGACAATCGACCCGGCAGCCGAGATCGAGTCGGAGGACTACATGGGCAATGTCATTTGGGCCGCACTTTCAGGAGCGCATGCGTCTCTTGCGCAAAGCAACGAAAACGGCCTGCGATACAAACCTGAATTCGCCCCGTTCGGCGCCGCGCAAGATTACAGCGAGAGCAGCGTCGCGCAGATTGCCCGAATGCTGCACGCTGATGAACGGCTCACGCTCTTTACGCAGCACAAGCCGACCATTCCTGCGGGGTATGAGATAGTCCGAGAGGCGACGGTTATCCAAATGATTGGCGCGAGAGAATTCGCTGCATCGAGTGATAAGGCAATCGTTGAGCTTGGAAAAGAAGACGTTCCAAGCATGATGCGGCTGGTGGAGAAAACCGATCCGGGTCCTTTCAAGGAACGCACGCCGGAAATGGGCAGGTTCATCGGTGTTCGTGAAAGAGGACAACTGGTCGCCATGTCGGGAGAACGGATGGTCGCAGGAAAATATGTTGAAGTGAGTGCCGTATGCACTCATCCTGACTGGCGTGGTCAAGGCCTTGCAGGAAAGCTCATGGAACATCTTGCGGCCGGAATTCAGCATCGGGGAGGCGTTCCCTTCCTGCACGTTTTTTCCACCAATACTTCTGCAATACGGCTGTACAAGCAATCAGGATATCGTCGCGCCCGCGAACTGCATCTCACAGGAATTGTTGTGCGTGCGGGCATGGGTTGACGCTTTATATGGAGCAATAGCAGTGCGCAACGAAACACCCCCCGTCAAGCGGCCGGACAACAACCCGTCTCTCGGCGATAACAACCGGTGCAACAACACGGCTTTGCGTAAAGCGACCCGGCGCGTCTCGCAACTCTACGATGCCGTACTGGCGCCGACGGGGCTGCGCTCCACGCAACGTTCGATCTTGCTGAATATCGCGAGGCTTGGAAGTCCGACAATGGGCGAACTCGCCGCGTCCCTTGTTCTCGATCGATCGGCGCTGGGCCATAACCTCAAGCCACTCGAAAGGGACGGTTTTATCGGTCTCGTGGTGGACCCCGAGGACCGGCGAAACCGGCTCGCCAGGCTTACTCCGAAGGGAAAGAAAAAACTCGAGGAGACGGCTGTGCTGTGGAACACGGCGCAAGAACGCTTCGAGAGCAAGTTTGGCGTTGCGAAGGCGAAGGCGCTTCGGGAGGTGCTTGCCGCCATCGCGGCGGAGGAGTTCGATGACGTGTTTGAAGCGCCGGACGCGCAGTCTGCTGTCCGT
This sequence comes from uncultured Caballeronia sp., assembly GCF_964243625.1. NCBI lineage: Bacteria > Pseudomonadati > Pseudomonadota > Betaproteobacteria > Burkholderiales > Burkholderiaceae > Caballeronia > uncultured Caballeronia sp. The sequence continues at coordinate 2,354 of NZ_CAXTGZ010000367.1, read as the reverse complement.
AGTCGTGCGAAGTCACGTGCGGCCACTTGAGGCGTTCTGGGGACGCTTTGCTATCGCCATCGGCGTAAAGCTAGACACGAAACACAACCGTCGCAGCAGTACCAGTCACTGGAACGAACAAAACCGCGATCGGCCGCGCATAGCCGCCCGTCGAACGTCCACTCCCGCACGCACCGCCATGGAGCCGCGCGGCGCTTCCCATGCACCGATCAGGTCCAGACGCACCACCCAGGGTCGTCACCTACACACTCCCGGTTGTACTTAAAGCTTTACAGAAGGGACGTTTGAGTTTGCATAGCCTTTGGCACGTTTCTAGCGTAAACACCGGATATGTATACAAGACATTCGGTTCTGCGCGTCTCCCTCGGCATGGCTCGCACGACGATCGCGGCGCAAGCAAAGACAAGGCGCTGTGACCCGCAGACGTAATCGTTCGGTATCCAGATTACTTTATGGAAGCGGGCTGTGATCCGCGCAGTATCGGGGCTGCGGCGAGCTTGCAGGAGCTCGCGCGCTTTTTCAATGAAAACGCACGTCCGGCCTATAGGCGCGCAGGACGCTGCACGTCACTCGGTAACCGGAGTCACCATGACCACACGCTCTCACCCCGTGACATCGACGGATATGGGCAATGTCGCGACGTCTGCCACGCATAACCGCTGGCTTCAACTCGGACTCGGTCTCATCTGCATGATGGCGATCTCGAGCCCGCAATACGTGTGGACGCTGATGACCAAACCGCTCGCCGCGAAGCTGGGCGTCGCGCTGCCGGAATTGCAAGTGACGTTTTCTTTGCTGATCATTCTGCAAACCTTCTTCTCGCCGTTTCAAGGCAAGTTGATCGACCGTTTTGGTCCGCGCCTGCTGATCTCGATCGGCACGGTCATGTCGGGGCTGAGCTGGGTGCTCGCCTCGCAGGTGCAAAGCGCGTCGATGCTATATCTGACTTATGGCGTTGTCGGCGGACTCGGCACCGGCATTGTCTATGTCGGCGTGGTGGGCTTGATGGTGCGCTGGTTTCCGAAGCGGCGGGGTTTCGCGGCGGGCGCGGTTGCCGCCGGCTACGGTATGGGCGCGATCGTCACGACCTTCCCGATAGCGAACTCGCTTCAGGCGCGTGGTATAGACGCTACGCTGTGGATGTTCGGCATTGCATTTGCAGTGGTCGGATTGATTGCTTCGCAGGGTTTGCGCGTGCCGCCTTCGCACGACAGCATTGCTGAAATGACAGCCAGTTCCGGCGCGCCGGGCGTGGCGAATCTGCGTCCTTCGCAGGCGCTCAAAACGCCTGTGTTCTGGCTGATGTTCGCGATGATGACCATGATGTCCACCTCGGGCCTGATGGTCACTTCACAAATGGCGACCTTCGCCGCCGACTTCGGCGTGACAAAGATGCTCGTGTTCGGCATGGCAGCGCTGCCGCTTGCGCTGACCATCGACCGGTTCACGAACGGCCTCACGCGGCCGCTGTTTGGCTGGATATCCGACAAGGTCGGCCGCGAGAACACCATGTTCTTCGCGTTTGCCCTTGAAGGCGTGGCGATGGCACTGTGGCTGCTCACGCGCGAAAACGCGGTGCTGTTCGTGCTGCTCTCAGGGGTCGTGTTCTTCGGCTGGGGCGAGATTTTTTCGCTGTTCCCCGCAACGCTCACCGACACCTTCGGCACCCGTCATGCCACGGAGAACTATGGCTGGCTGTACATCTCGCAAGGCATTGGCTCGATCTTTGGCGGCCCTCTGGCGGCGCTCATGCACCAGCACGCCGGAAGCTGGGTGCCCGTGTTCACGACGGCGATCACGCTCGACATCGTGACCGCATTACTCGCCATTGCCCTGCTCAAGCCGATGCGGCGCCGGTTTCTCGCCACGTCGCGCGGTCTTTGAACCATGCTGGGTCGACTGGACCCGCGCGCCCTGAACGCTCGCTATTCAGAAACCCTGTCGATTGCTGCTTGCACGCGGGCGCCGGCGTCGACGTTACCTTGCGCTGCGAGGTTGCGGGCAACCTGACGCAGTGGTGAACTGCTAAGACCCGTATTCAAGCTGATGCGGATATGCGACTGCAATTGCGACTCGACGCCAGTAAGCGCGCCCAACGCACCGGCTCAGGTCTCCGGTTAGATCCGATGGTGCTTGCGACTGTCTTTTGCTGGCCGCACTATGCGAATGTCATACCGTATTGCACGTCTTCTCGTTGTTAATGAGCATCGATGCTTGCGGCCGGTAGCTTGTCGTAACATGTACCTTCCTCTCTGGAAGCGACGATGACAAACTCTCTCTTTGCGACTGTATGCATCGTGCTGGCGGGATGCACGACCACTGCCGTGCCGGTTTCCAATACGATGCCCGATGCG
>NZ_CAXTGZ010000366.1:0-6268 GCF_964243625.1 uncultured Caballeronia sp. | reverse complement strand
TGCGGTGAACACCAATCTGGACACCGTGGTTCGCCAGATCCTTCTGTAGCCGTTCCGGGCCGAAGGTTTGTCGGCTACGCTCGTGAGCTGCACGCACCTGCGCTTCGAGCCGAGACTCCTGCTGCGCGTGCAACGACAGCGGCCGTTTGCGCCAGGCATAGTAGCCACTCGTGGACACGCCCAGGAACCGGCACATCGGCGGCACAGGGTACTGCTGTCGCATCTGCTCAATTGCGCCGTACTTCACCGCGACTCCTTCGCGAAGTACGTTGCAAACTTTTTTAACAGATCGCGCTCCATCTTCACTTCTGCCAACTCTCGCTTGAGCCGGCTCAGCTCCGCCTCGATCTCTGTCAGTGGTTTCTGGGTTTGCCCGACGTTCTCCAGCTTGCCGTCCTTTGCGGCGCGAACCCAGTTCGCCAACGTCTTCATCGATATTGACAATCGACGGGCAGCTTCAGACACGCCCACTCCGTCAGTCATTGCCAGTTTTACTGCTTCTTCACGAAATTCCTTCGTGTACACAGCCTTCGGGATTCGCTTCATCAGTGCCTCCATTCCTCAATTCTACGGAATGTTGGCGTCCACTTTTTTCAGCCGACCTCAGAGCCCGGTCGTCCGCGATCAGCGGCCCGGACACATCGATCTTGATCTCTTCGGAGTCTTTCGCGAAAACCCACGGGTAGATCGCGCCGCTTGGATAGCGCCGCCCAATGCATGCATGCCCGGTCAGATCGTGAGGCGCTCTTGGCATGTCGCGGCCAGTGAAATAGCCCGGGGAGCCAACTACGGCGAAGCGCAAACGGGGGCCCACAGGGATGGAGATCATATCCTGGCTAAGATCCGGGGCCGCCCGAATCCCGGCATCGAAACCTTTGCCCACGATGTCTACGATCCCGTCATCGGTGACGACCTCGAGCGTGATGCCAGGATAGGCTGCGAGGAACTCAGTCATTACGGGTTTAATGACGAGCTCTGCGGCATTGCGAGGCACGTTGAGGCGCAGCGTGCCAGTCGGCCGGCTTTTCAACAGGCCAATCTCGTCGATCGCATCTGCGATTTCACCTAATGCTGGCCCCACTCGCCGAAGTAGATGCTCGCCCGCTTCAGTCAAGCAAATGCTTCGGTTGGTCCTGTTGAACAGCCGCATGTCGAGCGTTTCTTCAAGGCTACGAACGGCGTGACTCAGCGCAGACGGGCCGACCCCTCGCTCTTTCGCGGCGCGACGGAAGCTTTGATGCCGGGCCACTGCAAGGAAAACCTCGAGCGCCGGCAGATTAGGCATGGCCACAGATGAGCTTTTTTTCACCATATCGTTGAGCAAATTGCCGGGGTCACAAGTGGGCGGTAGGCCGCTACCATAAGATCTAGCTTGTGCGGAAGTGAAGTTGCGCAGCCATTCACGCGGGACCGAACGCCGCTAATAATCAGAGGATAAGGACATGACAACTGTTTTTTCTCCAAAGATGCCAGGGTGTCACCATCGGGTGGAATTGAATGGCATTCGGATTCACTACACCGTGGCGGGTGCCGGAGATCCGCTGGTGTTGCTTCATGGCTTTCCAATGACATCATATTATTGGCGCAGAATCATTCCTTCGCTAGCGCAGCACTTTACCGTTATCGTGCCCGATCTTCGCGGCTGCGGTGATTCCGACCGGCCCTCCGCTGGCTATGATAAGCGGACGGTAGCCGAGGATATACATCGACTGGTGCAGCATCGCGAACTTGGGCCGATCAACCTCGTCAGCCACGACGTAGGAATGATGGTCGCCTATGCTTACGCGAGTCGTTACCCGGCGGAGGTGAAGCGATTGGTGCTGACCGAGGCCGCGCTTGCTGGCTTTGGCCTGGAGGCGCTGTTCGATGCCGACAAAAATCCGCGCATGTTTCATTTGCCGCTTTTTGAAGCGCCGAATGGATTAGCCGAAGCACTTATTACCGGGCGAGAACCGCTTTTCGTGGCTCACATGATGCGACAGCAAGCCTACGACACAACGGCATTGGATCACGACGCGCTGGAAGAATACTCGCGCCACCTCGCCGCCCCTGGAGCGTTGCACGGCGGTATCGAATATTTTAGAGCCCACCGCATCGACAAAATTCATAACCTTGAACATGCGAGCGCAAAACTACCCATGCCCGTCCTCACGATCGGTGGAACAGCAAGCTTCGGTGTCAATCTGGAGTCCGAGATTCGTCCGCTTGCGCAAAACTTACGCAGCGCGATGATCGACGAGTGTGGCCATTATCTTGCAGAGGAGCAGCCGGAGAAGCTAACCGAACTGCTGTTGAATTTCCTCTTGCAACTCGCGTGAGCACGATATGACTCCCATTCCGGACCATGAGAATCGCGCGACCGCCATCATTGATGGGCGACACTTTAACGAAAATGATATTCAGGATGCCGAACTTAATCGTGCCCGGCATGCACTGGCTTACTTGAAGCGCAAGCTGGGCAATGAGGCGATGCGAGCCTTGCTCGACGACGACCTGCGCAAGATGCACGCTCAGGTCCGTCAATGGGTGCAGGCGTCGTCCGGCCAATGGCGTACCGCTTCCGTGGAGTTGATCGTTCCTGGACCCGGTGCACATTCTTTTCAGGATTGGTATGTCGACGCAATGGCCAACAAGCGTGAAGCCGAATTGCGTGCCGGCCATCCCGAACATTTCGTTAGCCATCCTCTATCGAATCAGGTTGAAGTGATCGAAAACATTGGCGAGACCGAATTGCCTTGGCGGGTGTTTTACCGCGGGCTGCCTGACGATTTCGTTTATCCGGCTCCTTGGGACCCCAGCTATGCATTGCACTACGGCATGGAAATCCTTGATGCCGATGGGGTAAGGGTGGGGTTCAGCATGCGTCAGTCGCGCGACATTGAAGAAGGGCTAAACCTTAAATTTACTACTGTCTTACCGTCGGCCGTCCCGGAGCAGATACTGAGCAAGCATCTGAACCACTTTGCGGTCGAGTTCCGAAACTGGACTCGTATTGCACGTGAGCGAGGCAACGAGACCTAAACAGGAGAACAGCTATGAAACTAAATTACTCAGGTGATGTGCCAAGCCAGACCGTCAACGCCGAATGGTATAGCGGCCAAGTGTGGACAACGGCACTTGCAGAGAGCGAAGCTCCGCAACGGCTGCATGTGGTACTGGCGACCTTCGCCCCGGGCGCGCGCACTGCGTGGCATACCCACCCGTACGGTCAGATACTCATCGCTACATCGGGATCCGGGCGCGTGCAACTCGCTGGCGAACCGGCGAAAACACTCAATCCGGGCGATAGCGTCACGATCGCCCCAGGTGAGCGCCATTGGCATGGCGCAGGACCGGACCAGGTTTTTACCCATATCTCGATTCAGGGGGCACGTCCGGACGGCACCATGGCGGACTGGTCCGATCTTGTCACCGACGAGGTGTACGCACAAGCGGCGCGGGAGACGCACTCATGACCTACCAGTCAATCAACCCATTTACGGAAGCTGTTCTTCGATCGTTTCCTGAGCACACTGATGCTGAGTTAGAAGCAGTTTTGGCCTCAGCCGAGCTGGCATTCCAAAATGACTGGCGGGGTCGCTCCTACGAGCAGCGCGGGGCGGTTTTGCGAAGGGCCGCGACGATACTTAACGATCGCATCGACCACTTCGCGGTTATTGCCACTCGGGAGATGGGCAAGTTGTTGCGCGAGGCCAGGGAGGAAATCGCTCTTTGCGCTGATATCCTGCGCTACTACGCGGACAACGGGGAGGCGATGCTCGCCGAACGCCCGCTCGTTCTCGAGCGGGGCGAAGCGGTAGTGCATAGCAAACCTATCGGAGTAATATTTTGCATTGAGCCATGGAACTTTCCCTACTACCAGTTGGCGCGTGTTGCCGGCCCTAACTTGATGGCCGGGAACACGCTCATTGTGAAGCACGCGCCTAGCGTCCCTGAGTGCGCCTTGGCGTTCGAGGAGCTGCTCCGCGAGGCCGGGGCGCCAGCGGGCGCGTACTCAAACGTGTTCATCTCGAACGAGCAGTCCGCGAATGCCATCGCTGATCGCAGGGTGAAGGGCGTCGCGCTTACAGGCAGCGAGCGCGCTGGAGCTGCCGTTGCTTCAGAGGCAGGGAAGGCGCTTAAGAAAAGTACGATGGAACTAGGTGGTTCGGACGCGTTCATCGTGCTTGACGATGCCGATATCGACGAGGCAGTGCGTCTAGCTGTACAGGGACGGATGAACAACATGGGCCAGGCCTGCGCCGGCTCAAAGCGTTTTATCCTTCACGACGCCATAGCGGACGCATTTACTCGCCGTTTTTGCGATACGCTTGGAACGTATGTTCCGGGCGATCCTATGGATGACCAAACGTCGCTAGCGCCGCTATGCAGCTTGTCTGCGCTCGAACGTGCCTTGGAGCAGATCGACATCGCGGTCGCGGGCGGCGCCAAAGTGCTTTTAGGAGGCAATAGGCTGCAACGCTCAGGATATTTCCTGGCTCCGACGGTCCTGATCGACGTCAGCCCGGATAACCCCGTCTTTAGACAAGAGTTCTTCGCGCCCGTGGCGATGGTCTTCAGGGTGGCAAGCGACAGCGAGGCGGTAGAGCTTGCCAACGACTCTCCCTATGGACTCGGCGGCTCCGTTGTTACCACCAACATCGAGAGAGGCAAGCGTATCGCGGCCCAGATGGATACCGGCATGGTGTTCATTAACGACACGGTGATATCGGCTCCCTACCTGCCGTTCGGCGGCGTCAAGAATTCAGGCTTCGGACGCGAGCTCTCCGATCTCGGGATCCAAGAGTTCGTTAATAAGAAGTTGGTGACTGTGACGACGAATTAGCGTGTCCGAAAGTTGCGAGCACCGTTTAGGCGGCGCCTATGACGTACAACCGATGAAGGAGGCTTTCGTGAGCGAAACGTTAAGGATTGGCATCATCGGCGCGAGCGCTGAGCGTGGATGGGCCAAATTATCCCACGTCCCGGCTATCCAGCAACTCGACGGGCTTGAACTCCGGTCCGTCGTCACTCGGAACCAATCATCTGCAAACATGGCAGTTGAGGCGTTCGGCGCAGCAAAGGGATATGACGACCCTAAAAAATTGTTCGTCGATCCCGAAATTGACATCGTGGCAGTTGCGGTTAACGTTCCCTCGCACCGCGGCCTTGTATTGGCCGCGCTCGCGGCGGGCAAGCACGTCTACTGCGAGTATCCGCTTGGCCGTAACGTTGCCGAGGCCGAAGAAATGGCGGAAGCCGCACGTAAGGCCGGAGTTCATGTTGCCATCGGCCTGCAGCTACGCGCCAACCTGGCGGCTGTCCGTGCGCGAGAAATGATTATGGCGGGCAAAATTGGGCGCGTGTTGAACGCACGCGTCGTGTCGTCGACCGTGGCGTTCGGTTCTCAGATCGAGCACGCGATGACGTTCGCGGAGAACCCCGAGAACGGCGTCACCCTGGTCAGTATCCAGGGCGCCCATACAATCGATCTGGCGATAGCTTTGCTTGGGGAATTTACCGACATCACCGCGCTAGCGTCTACCCAGTTTCCGCAGATTGCAATCGCAGGTGGCGCACCGCAACACCGGACGACCCCCGACCATCTTGCGCTTATAGCGCGGCTAGGCGGTGGCGCGCCGCTTTCAATCGAGGTGATAGGCGGCCGACCTGCTGATCAGACGGCCTTCCGTTTCGAAGTGATTGGCGAAACAGGTAAGCTTGTCCTCATCGGAGGCGCTCCTCGCGGCGTTCAGTCGGGCGTGCTGCGCTTGTTTCTCGATGACGAGGAGCAAATCGTGGACGCGGGAGCAGTCGCTACCCCAGAGTCTGCCGTCAACGTCGCTGGCGTATACAAGGCGCTGCGCGACGACATCACAAGCGGCACCCGAACTGCACCCGACTTTGACCATGCGGTTCGCGTAACGCGGTTGATAAAGGACGTGATGGCCGCATCACAGAGTGGTTCTCGCGTTTCTGCGTCCGACTGGCCATGTTCCTGAATGCGACACGGCTGACACGCACCCGCACGTGTACCGCGGCTGGGCGGCACGTTTCCAAAAGGATGCGCCGCGCCTATGAATCTCCACATAATCTATTGACGAGACCAGACCGTGCAGCGACGCTGTACCGCCCGCCAAGATGTGTAAGATACCCGCGCGAGCGCGGTCGCAAGCCCGCGCTCCGTTTCCCAATCGACCAATAGCGTCCTAGCTTGAATCTCTATTTGATCCAATTGGCACTGTACTGACCCTCGAAAAGCGGTTAATGGAGATTGTCACCTTTCGTG
>NZ_CAXTGZ010000365.1:0-6270 GCF_964243625.1 uncultured Caballeronia sp. | reverse complement strand
TTATGGCCGCTCGACGATGCTCGCAAATCGCTTGGCCCGTTTGCTGACGCACTGGCGCTCGACCAGACGATAAGCGGCCAGCATGCCCGGCGCGTTCTTGCGTGGGAACCCCACGGCCCAAGCCTGATTACGGACCTTTCCGCACAGACGCATTTTCAGCAAAGCACCGGAGCATGACGATGGCGTTGAATTTCCAGTCGATTCTCGCGACGATCGCAGCGGTTCTGTTCGCGGTTGCCGGGGTGGTCAATCTCGCGGGGCTCGGCGCGGTGAAGCGCGACTTCGCACAATGGGGTTACCCGGCATGGTTTCCGTTGCTGTGTGGCGCTCTCGAACTGCTCAGTGCAACACTTCTTCCTGGACGGCAAACCAGGGTTTTAGGCCTGACGCTGGCCGGTGCGATCATGATCGGTGCGCTCTTCACGTTGCTACGAAATCGGGAGCCGTTCCGGCATCTCGCCCCGGCGCTGGTCTTTTCGGCTCTCATTGTGGTCACTGCGGCGGTCCACGATTGAGGCTCTCTCGCTAAATGGAACGCGGCCAGTCTCGATTCAACTTGCGGTTTCAAGGTAATAGCAGACGCTTAATTACGGTCGATGTGACGCGTCCAGCGGAGACCAATTCCGCATGCCTCTTTTATGCCGGGATCAGTCCTGCCTCGCGATAACTGTTTATCAAGGCATCGAAGAGGGCGATATCGGAACGGCCACGCGCCATTAATTGCGCGCCTGAAACTGCAGCAAAAATCGCCCGTGCACGATTTTCGGCGTCTTGGGCGCCAACCATCGCGCCCGCCACGATGACCCTTTTAAGCCACGCGACGTTCACTTCAGTGAATGCCCGCACTTCGGCCCTCACGCCCTCGGGGAGATCGTCGTACTCGGCCGTCATGAAGCTGCAAAGACAAATGCGGTTGTCGCTTTCCAACGATTTACGAAACGTATTCGGGTATCTGCGCAAACACTCGGCAGGAGCAGGGGTCTCGATCAAGAAGGCTTCCAGCGTAGCCGCCGAGTCTTCCCAGTAAAGTCTGGCCACCGCGGCGGCAAGGTCCGCCTTACTGGAGAAATGGTAATAAAGGCTAGCGGCCTTGATACCCAGATCATCGGCAAGCGCACGCATGTTCAGTCCGCCAAAGCCGTGGGCCTGCGCAATTCTGGTCGCAGCAACAAGAATCTTGTCGCTGGAACTCGGGCTTGTGCTCGGCTGGTTCTTCATAAATCCCTGCGGTGAAAGAAGTGTTGACGACGACAAGTATAGCGTCTATCGTCTACCTAACAAACGTTAGTTAGTTTTATTTGACGCCGTATGACCGCTTCCCAACCCAAGAGGCTGCTCTATGAAAAACGACTTATTCTTTCAAGATGCGACAGCGCTGGCCGAACTTATCCGCACCAATGAAGTTTCGCCGGTCGAAGTCATGCAGGCGCACCTTGACCGTATTGCCGCCGTGAACCCGAAAGTGAACGCGATAGTGACGGTAGCGGACGAAGCGCTGAAGATTGCAAAGGCCGCCGAAGCCGCGGTCCTGGCCGGAGATGAACTGGGTCCGCTGCATGGCGTCCCCTTCACCGTCAAAGATTCGATCGACACGGCTGGCGTGTTGACCCAGCGCGGATCGCCCATCTTCAAAGATCGCCGCCCGGATACCGATGCAACCAGTGTCGCGCGCATGAAAAAAGCGGGCGGTATCCTGCTCGCAAAAACGAATCTTCCCGAGTTTTCCTACTGGATCGAGAGTGACAATCTGCTGTCCGGTCGTTCGAATAACCCGTGGGATTTGACCCGCACGCCAGGTGGCTCGAGCGGCGGCGAATCGGCGGCAATCGCCTCAGGGATGTCTCCGATTGGACTAGGGACAGACCTCGCTATTTCTGTGCGTGGCCCGGCGGCACAGACCGGCATCACTTCCATGAAAGCTACGCATGGCCGTGTGCCGATGACAGGTATTTGGCCCCGTGCACCACGTCGATTCTGGCATGTCGGCCCGATGGCCCGCTCGGTGCGTGACATCGCGCTGGCGTTTTCGATATTGAGCGGACCAGACGGCAAGGATGCGTTTGCGAGCAGCACGGTCCAATTCGATGCGGGTATGGGTCGCGCCCCGGCTTGTCCCTTACGCGTAGGCTGGATGGTCGGCCCTGGCTTCGGGCCCGTCGATCCAGAGGTTTCGGCGACGGTTAAGGCAGCCGCCGACGCACTAAAGGATCAAGGCGTTTTCGTAGAACCCGTCGGTATCCCTGCACTCGAACGCGATTTTGCGCTCGACGTATTCAACAAGCTCCATGTGATGGAAATGAAGCCCGCCTTTGCGGCCGCCACGGCAGGCCGCAGCCAGGATGAAATCTACAAGATGGCCAAGACGATGCTCTCATTGCCTGATACGTCGATGCAGGACTTTATCGAGGCTGAGCAGGCAGCCGAGCGACTGCGCGATGGCTATGCCGACTATTTCACCCGATACGACGCGCTGATCACCCATGTGCTGCCGATCTCAGCTCACAAACATGGCGTCGAAAGCTTCGTCATCGACGGCCAGACGGTAGATGCCACCTACCTGCAAGGCGCAACGGTGCCGCTGAACGTAACTGGCTTGCCGGGCTTGGCGATGCGGTTCGGTACAAGCAAGGAAGGGATGCCAATCAACGTGCAGGTCGTCGGCGCGTGGCAAGCGGAATCCACCATTCTCCACGTCGCCTCCCTGCTCGAAGCGGTGAGCCCGGTACGCAGTCTTCATCCGGCGCTTTGATCTTGAAGGCCTTCGCGAACCATCAGTCCCTGAGGGACACCGAATACGAAGGAGGCATGCTCGCATGCAATGCAGATGCATTTGTCGCACGATGTTTTCTAATAGCGGGCACGTCTGTTCTCGCTAAATACGGATGTTGCTTGGTGTGCAAGGGAAGTCGACACTAAAGACGAGACAAGGGGTCGTTTGGCAAGAGTGCGCGAAGGTCTGCAATACCTTGAAAACGGCCGTTCGATGCGCGGTCCTTCAAAGGTCGATTGGGGGTCGGGTATGGCCGATCGTCCGTAGGGCAGAGCCCGGCCACGAGCGGACAATCGACACCAAACTCTGGATCGCTGACAATTGTCGCTAGAGATTAGATGTCGTTCGTACCCCCAGGCCGGACTCGTGCTGGTCGCCAACGCAAACCACGTCCTCAAGCGTGTCGATAAGGCAGACCGGAACAAAAACCTCGCCGCGCACTCGGATCCAGACTTGCCTCTGGCGGACCATCTCGTCGAAGCGATTTCAACGTTCGTGCACAGCCGAGCGGTGAGCCGACCATAGGCGAATCGATCGAATCATCCGTCGGTGCCAAGTCGACCGTGAAGTCCAAATACGCTTAGCTTTACGCAACAAATCTGACGATGCCGCCGTCCACTCGTAGCGCGGCACCGGTAGTGGCCGAAGCCTGCTCTGAACAGACGTACACAACCATATTTGCAACCTCTTCTGTGGTTGCGAATCGGTTGATGAGCGATGTGGGACGCGTTGTTTTCAGAAATTGCTGCTCGGCGGCTTCTTGGGTGATGCCTTGGCTCTCGGCCCCGGATTTCATCCAGTTCGACATGATTTCGGAGCGCGTCGGGCCTGGAAGGACTGAATTTACCGTTACACCTGTTCCACCGACCGTTTCCGCAACTCCTCTGGAAATTGCAAGTTGCGCCGTCTTTGTCATACCGTAGTCGATCATTTCCTTTGGTATGGCCAGTGCGGACTCGCTGCTGATGAACACAACTCGTCCCCACCCTCGCTTCACCATTTTCGGTAGGTAATGGCGAGTCATCCTTACACCACTCAAGACGTTGATCTGGAACAGGTCGAGCCAATCATCATCGGTGAGCTCGTCAAAGGGCTTGGGCTTTGCCGTGCCCAGGTTATTGATCAAAATGTCGGCGCCTTCCACTTGCTCGAAAAAAGATGCTGCGCCTTTAGCTGTGGCCAAGTCGGCGACGACGCCATCGATATCGGACTCGGGAAATAGCTGACGTATCTCCTGAACAGCTTTGCTAACCCGTTCTTCGCCTCGGCCGTTTATCACGACAGACGCTCCAGCGCGCGCCAGCCCCTCGACAATCGCTCGACCGATACCGGCGGTAGAGCCCGTTACGATATCGATATTGAGCGAGCCTTGCGAGGACACCACGCCGCTGCGGTTATCGAGTGCGCCCACCGTCAGGTTCAACGGTGCCTGACTCGCAATCGAGCCGTGCTGATTGGTAAGCGTCCCGCCAACACGCACATCGAGCGAGGGCGCGTCCAGCGTTGCGTTGGTGTGCAGCACGTCGCCTGCAACGGCGAGCGTGGCGACCTTGCCCGCGTGAATCGAGCCGTTCGACAGATCACCGTTCGCGGCTTGCACCAGTGCGTTCTGCCCACCCTGAATCGTGCCGCTGTTGTGCAACACACCCGACGCAATGACGCTCATGCTGCCTGCCGCGTTCACGGTGCCATCGGTCGCGATACCGCCCGCCAACGTGCCGCTATTCGCCACGCTTTGGCCCGTGCCGCCAAGATTCGTTCTGGCCGTGACGGTGCCCACATTCGTGAGCGCTTGGGTCGCGATGAGCGCGACATTGCCATCGCTTGCTACCGTCCCCGCGTTAGTAATCGACGTGGCACTGACCTGCGCATTGTTCGCAGCGAGCAACGCACCCTTGGGCGTAATCGTGACGTCACCGTTGCTCGCCACCTGGATATCGCCGGTGAGCGAATTAAGCGTGCCGCCGAGGTTCACACCCAGGCCGAGTTCCGTGCCCACCAGCCGCACCGCGTTGTTGCCGTACATGCTGCCGAGCGCCGACACATCGATAGCGACCACCGGCCGTGCACCGGTTCCAGGAATCGGTGTGGCACCGCCATCGGTGTAGTTCACCTGATTCGTGCCTGCCGTTGCGTTCAGTTGCTGCGCCCAGATCTGGCCGTTGATCTCCATTGCACGCGCTATCAGATCACTTTGACTGGCACCACGCGTGTCGAGCCCCTGACCGTCAATCGTGATTGCGCCTTGCATGACATCGAGGCGGCTCAACGCGCCATTGGCGTCCAGCACAGGCACGCCCGTGGTGAGCGTCACGCGCGGCGCGGCTATGAAACCGCAGCCATTGCAATAAATCCCCGCCGGATTGGCGATGACGACATTGGCCGCGCGGCCTGCGACTTCGGTCATGCCAAGCAGTTGCGAGCGATTGCCGCTGGTGACTTCGTTCAGGATGGTCCGCGCGCTCTGGTTGCCCATGAACGGGTTGCCCTGCACCCAGCCTGCGGTTTGCGTCTGGCTGTTCTGGCCGCTGTTGTTTAAAACCAGACCCTTTTGTCCAACGTTGTAATCCGTGTACTTGTTATGGCTCGTGCCGACCGCATTCGGGGCCACGATGTTGACCACGGGAACGCCGTTTCCAGCCACGCTCACCACCGGATGCGCACCGCTTGCGTTGCGATCGGGTGTGACGGGCAGCGTGGCCTGCGCGTGCGCTACATCGACCAGAAGCGGTTGCAGACCGAACAGGCAGAGCGCGGCGAAGGTGGACTTGCGAGTGGCGAACCACGGCGTGTCAGACGATTCATGCGCACTGGCCGGAGCACTCCGATCACCCGCCGCTTCGGCTTTGCCCTGTGCGCTCACGAACTCGGCAACCGCCATCATCATGCCGTGCAGACCACTGAACACTAACCGGAAACGACCCTGATTCATGCTTCTCTCTCTTGTTGTTGCTATTGTTTTTATGCGTGCTAGAACAGCGTGCTCGCCTGGAACATCAGCGCCGGGCCGCCCGGAAAACCTCGAGGCTTGACCACTGGCCAGCCGAGCGTGACCTCGAAATCGATCGCGGCATAAATGCTCGCGGGAACATGGCCACGCAAGCCCAGCGCGGCGCCCATCAAGGTTTGCCCCAGCAGATACTGCACATTGGGGCCGCTCACCCGTCCCGCATCGAATGCGACGAACGGCATCTGTCCCGCGAAACTCAGCCCGAGTTCGTTGCGCCAGACCCAACCGCTTTCGGCGGCAAGCGTCGTCTGACCGTCGAAGCCGCGCACCGTGTACGGGGAGCCGATGGTCAGGTCATCGTTCGGAATCAGGGGCGTATAAGCGTGCTGCCAGTTGAACTGGCCGCTGTACCGCAGCGTCTGGTTCGCAACAGTGAACGGAATCGTGGCCTGCACATTGCCGCTCAGAATCTTTGTCTTGCCGTTCCAGTCGGGTTCGCCGATTACCGTGCCAGGCAGCTTGGTCATGCCCAGGAGCGTTTGCCGCCAAG
>NZ_CAXTGZ010000364.1:0-6314 GCF_964243625.1 uncultured Caballeronia sp. | reverse complement strand
ACTTCATTTCTTTTTCCAACGGCGAAAAAGAAACGAAGCAAAGAAAACGCCTCCCCACCAAGGGCACATAAGTGTCCCGAGCGTGCACGTTTAACTGTTTGGTACTTCAGAAGAACGCGCGACGCCGCTATCACCAACACTTGAACCCCTCCCCCTCCGAACCCCTACATCCACACGCTTCGCCACCAGTGGTCTCGGGCAAGTTCTTAAGAATTTGGATTGTTGCGGCTCTATGCGGTTTGTACGCTTTGGAGGGGGCCGGCGTCTTCTCTTGCGCCTGTCTGCAAGACGCGCAGCAGGTCCTTCGACATGGCGTCGACCGTGAAGCGGCGGTGGAACGTGTCTTTCGCTTGCTCACGCATTGCGGCCGCTCGCGATAGGTCGAGTTCCAGCCATCGCGTAAGACTCGATACCGTTCCCTCTACCGTGTCGGTTGCAACGAAACCCGCGCCGTCTGCTTCCACCTCGCGCCAGATGTTGACCTTGTCAGAGATGAGCGCCGGCAAGCCGCAGCCCAATGCCTCAGCAACCGCTATGCCGAAGTTCTCCTGATGAGACGGCAGAACAAATGCATCGCTCGCCTGGAATGCACCCCACTTCATATCGCCAAGCAGCATGCCTGTCCACGTGATGCGGTTCGCTATGCCAAGCTCCGCTGCAAGTTTTTGCAGGGTCGGGGTCCAGTCGCCACCGTCCGGGCCGGCCATCACCAGATGCGCCGCCGGATCAATATCGCGGATCTGCGCGAATGCCTTGATCAGCAGATCACATCCCTTCTTCTCATGGATGCGACCGAGGAACAGCAACAGCCGCTTCTCCTTGAGCTCGGGATATGCGGCGAGGAATGCGTCGCGTACCGGCGCCGATGCTGCCGGCGGCGGGTTCGTACCGAATGCCACGACTTCTTCGTTCGCCTTGTACAAACGGAACGATTGCCGCGCGAGTACGCGTTCTTCTTCTGCCGTGAAAAGCACGCGTTTCGCGTCGCGTAGTACGCGATATTCCGCCCACGGCCAGTAGAGCGCCTTCTTCAAATGCTTGAGCGGGTAGGTGCGCTTGAACCACGGGTCCAGCATGCCATGCGGGAACACGTAGTACGGCACCTGCATGGCATGCAGCGCTTTCCATGCACCATAGCTGTGGTATTGCCACAAGCCGTTGATGATGACGGCATCGAAGCGCATAGCGTTTTGCTTGAGCCACGGCACGAGGTTCGGCGTCAGGCCGTAATTGCCCTTCGACGGGCCCAGCGCATGCACCGTCAGCGGGAATGCAGCGAGCCATGGTGCGGCGGGGTCATCGAGTGTGACGACTTCCACTTCGTGACCGAGCGCCGCCATGTTGACGCCGCTTTGACGCACGCCTTCGGTAGGACCTCCGGCACGCGGGTCGATAGTCGATAACAAATGCAGGATCTTCATGGCCAGGCGCGCTCGATGTTGAATCGTGTCATTGATAAAAGCCGCGTGAGCCTTATGCCGATGTAAAGCGCGACATCCCGTCACGGCTTTCTTCCAGCGCGGACACATGGCCCGACGGATGCATCGGCATGGAGACAGGCGTGCCGGCAGGCGCCGGTGCGGGTGTTCCGGGACGGCGCTTCTTCGGCATGCCGCGTGAGGCCGCGAGTTCTGCGTTGCGTACTTTCATTGCGTATGAAAGGCGCGTGTAGGTCGCGACCAGCAAGCCGAGCGCAACACCAAACACGAGACCCGAATAGCGCGGACCGAGTGGATTACCGCCAATGGACGTCGCAGGCAATGCAGCCAGCAACAATAGCGAGCGTCCCATGACCGGCAGGTACAGCAGGTCGGGTGCGCGCCGGCGCCATGTGCGATATGCAAAGCCGCCGATCGCGAGTGCGAACAAGATCGCAAGCGGCATCCAGAGGCCGAACATCAGGCCGCCGGCAAACAGTTGATACACCCAGAAGTTGTGACCCGCGGCAAACTCGCGGATCGCATAGAAGTCCTTCTTGGAGAACTGGCCGGCAAGGTAGGGCAGGTAATCAGGCGAGTAGTGATACACCGCGCCATAGCCTCTGCCCGCGATCAACGCAGAAGGCGTCGATGTGACCTGGTCGTACTGGTCTTTCATTTCGGCCAGGCGGGTGATCGTGGTCGGATCGCGCCCGGACGTGGTCTCTTTCGATGCAAAGATGCGCTGCGTCCAGTGATCGGCGACTTCAGGGAAAAACGATGCAGCGCCTGCCGTCATCACAGCGATCAGCACGCCTGTCATGAGCGCGCGCATGCCTGCCCGAACCAGATGGCGCGGCGACGGCGCCGACAGCCAGGTCGCGAACATGAACAGCACGACAGTGCCGACCAGCAGGCTTCGCGTGACGCTCAGCAACTCGATCAGGATCGTGCCGAGGAAGATTGCAAGCGTGAATTTCGTAAAGCGTTTCGCAACGACGAACTGATGCAGGATGACACCCTGCAAACCAAGAAACGTCACCGATACGATCCGGTAGCGCACGTCATCGAGCGGACCGCCGCTCGTCACCATGCCGTACACGAAACTGAAAACGAGTGAAATGACCATCGACCAGAAGATCGCCTTTTCGAAGGCAGCAAGACGATCGCCTTCCCATGGCCGGCACGCAGCGAGATAACCAAGCAGGAACAGGCCGAAGGGCAGCAGGGTACGCAGGTAGTTGCCGAAGTCATTGCCTTGGAGGACTTGCGCCACGATGCTGCCGACCACCGTCATGATCGTGGCAGCCGTGATGATCGAGCGGAACCTCGAACGGCGTGTGAAGCTCGGTGCAATCAGCCAGAGCACGAGGCCCCCGGCCAGCACCGGCAGCGTCATGAGCACCTGTATCACGTGGCTTCCCGCGTCTTCCGCCGCTTTGTAGTCGAGCGACAGCGGGATTAGAAACAGCCAGATCCACAAGTTCGTATATTTGTTGCGCATGGCGGGTCTCTCTTCGACTCTCGGTTTTGAGGCTTCGCTTCAAGGCGCGGCTGATGAATTCGGGCTTGGGCGATGCAAAGCGGATTGGTCGGCCAAGGATGCGGCAACCATCGTGTTGCTTCCGTTGCATGTATCGCATAGCGTCATCGAAACCGCCGGAAGAATGCTGCATGAGTGCGCGAACGAACATTCGCTTGCGGCCCGGCTTCGGCGCACTCGATCGCATCGGTATCCCGCTTTGGCGCACATATACGACAGCCTGCAACCGCTCGCTGCGAATATAGCAGTGGCCGAATCGGCTGCATCGGCGCAGGCGGTTAAGCACTAGTCTTCGTCGTGAATCAACGGAGCGCGGCCAGTGCGCTGCCGCATGCAACCCCTCTACACAGGGCCTGCGTTCGTTACCGCAGCGCTCCCCACCGTATCGCAATGCAACGCGCTCAAAACGCGATATGAAACCGTTGCGTGCGGCACGCCGCACTCCCTGTCCGTCAACGGCGTGATGTTGGCGGATGAAACCGGGTCAGTGGGACGAATATTCAGGGACCGCCAGATGGAAGACTCGTCGGGCGTTTTGCCTGCACATCGGGATGAAAGCCGGCACATAAGTCAGGAAATAACTACCGAACATCAGGTCGGAAACGCGGAGCAATCGCCGCAGCAAAGGGGATCACCATGGGCTTGTTCGGCAAACCACGTACACAACAAACATCGAACAGGACGATCGAGCTCGACTTCGTCCGCGGCATTGCGATCATCGCCGTGATGGGCTTTCACTTTCATTCCGTCAAGACCGGTTACTGGTTCGTCAGCGCGATCGAATATCCGCTGAAGAGCTTTGGCCGCGAGGGCGTGAACCTGTTTTTTACACTCAGCGGGTTTCTCGTTGGCGGCCTGTTGCTCAAGCAATATTCCGAGCATGGACGCATTGACGCGTGGCGATTCATCATTCGACGCATCTTCAAGATCTGGCCCGCGTATTACGTGCTGATCCTGTTTCATGTGTTCGCCGGACGTCACCCCACGGACACGTTCCTGTTCCAGAACCTGACCCACATGCAGAACTATCTGGGGACGTCGATCAGCCAGACCTGGAGTCTTGCGGTCGAAGAACATTTCTACCTGTTCCTGCCGGCATTGCTGCTCATTTTCGTGCGCTTCAAGGTGGGTGTGAATGCGATCATCGGCACGTTGCTGTCCATTTGCGGGATCGTGTTGCTGGCGCGTTGCGCGGTGGTATCGAACGGGGATGTCGATGCTGCGTTCTTCCAGACGCAGTACCGCATAGACAGCTTGTTGTTCGGCGTGATCCTCGCCGCGTTCTACTGGATGAAGCCGGACGTCTACAAGAAATTCGCCGATAAAAAATGGCTGCTCCTCAGCATGGTCGCCGTGCTGGTTGCATGGCTCGTGCTGGGAACAACGCACATTGCGCTCGATGAAAGTATCGGCTTCACCATCCAGGCGATTGGTTTCACCGCTGCCATCGTGCTTGCGATCGAATACTCAAAGGGCATTCGCGACTCGCTGCTGTATCGCGGGATTGCATGGATCGGCGTGTATTCGTATGGCATCTATCTCTGGCATTCGCTGGCGCTTGCGCCCGCCGACATCCTCATCCGCAAGACCGCGGCCATGCACGTTCCGCCGCTTGCCGCGTGGTTCGTCGTACTGGCTGCGCAGTTCTGCATTGCAATCGTGATCGGCTACGTGACCACGCGTGCGGTCGAGTTCCCGTTCCTCAAGATCCGCGATGCCTTGTTCCCCGCCAAACAGCGCAAGGGCGAAATGGAAGTGCCCGTGGTGAGCACTCACGTGTCCTGAGCGTATCGACTGAAACCGCCTGGCAAGCAGCAGCGCCAAGCGGTTTCCTCTCTCCGTTTTTCCGATAGTCCGAACAGCACGGGCGCTGTGTCCGTGCCGCGCCAACCTGTTGCCCGACGCCGACCATGCAAGCACTTCATTACTGTTGCGCAAACGCCGCGAGGACCTGCCGATGACATCGCCCGCTCGCATTGCAGCGCTCGATGCCGGCCGCACGCTTGCCGTCATCGGCGTGATTGCGGTTCATCTCGCGCCCTGGATGGTGACGAGTCCCGTGTGGCTCGATACGCTCGCCAATCTCGGACAGTACGGTGTCCAATGTTTCTTCGTGATCAGCGCGATCACGATTTTTTCATCGATAGAACATGACGCGCAACGTCTCGGGGCAACGCGTGAAGTGCTGCGCAACTTCTATGTGAAGCGTATTGCGCGCATCGCGCCGCTTTATCACCTCGCGATCCTCGGTTACACCAGCATCGAGTTCGCGCTGCACTTCGTGCATGGCCATATACAAACGCCGCACGATCTCTCCGATGTCTTCCTGAACGTGCTTTTCATCCACGCATGGTTTCCGTCGGCAACGGACAGCGTGGTGCCGGGCGGGTGGTCCATTGGCGTGGAGATGTTCTTCTACATGATCGCGCCGGCGCTCGTATTCGTTTGCCGCACGCTGCGTGGATTGATCATGGTTTCGCTGGCGACGGCGCTGTTCGCGCTGTCGTGCTGGTACTTCGGCGCATGCGATGGCGGTCCTGCGTGCCGCGTGGTGAACAACGAGTTCTTCTACTTCTGGCCGCCCATGCAGTTGCCGTGTTTCATCATCGGATTCTGGGTCTGGCGGCTGGCGAAGGATTATCTTGTCGGCGACCGCCAACTGTCCTCACGTGCTTGCGCGAGGCTTGCGGCAGGCGGGCTCGCCGCATTGGTTGCATTGTTCCTCGCGGGGACAGGACGCGGTCTGGCACACGGCGTCGCGCCGACGTTCGCTGCTCTTGCGACCGCCGCCTTGATGCTGTTGCTGACGCGCGTTCCATTCCGATTGTTGAAAGCGCCGGCGACCGTGATGCTCGGGAAATACAGCTTCGGCATCTACGTATGGCACTTCGTCGCCATACTTGCCGTGCGGGCCGTTGTGAGGCTCGACGCCGTGGATGACTTCGCCGAGGATCATGCAGTTCTTGTCTTCGCGGTATCGATGATCGCGGCAACGGCCCTGGCTTACGTTGGCGCGAGAATCACGGCGCGGCGCATCGAGGAACCGTGCGCACGCTGGGTGCGTGAATGGCTGGGCAAAGACCCGGCGGACCCGGCGCGCATCCGTGCAAGAAGTGTTGCAGTGGACGGCACCGAAGGCGTTTGAGGCGGTCAGGCGATAGCTTGCCGCAGCGTCTGCTTGAACTCGCTCAGGGTGTTGCGTTCGAGCAGATGCGGCGCACGTGCCGCCGCTTGCGGGCGCGGTTCGAAGACCTGATCGAGCGCACTGTTGATCGATGCCACCGACAGGTCCTGCACCACCGGTCCGAGCTCACCCGTACGGCAGAACCAGCCGATCAACCCATCGGCCGTTG
>NZ_CAXTGZ010000363.1:0-6320 GCF_964243625.1 uncultured Caballeronia sp. | reverse complement strand
TTGGTCGTTTCTACTACGCTCGATATCCGTAACGTCGATGAGAGCACCCGCCCGCCCGGCGACGCTGCGCAATACCGATGCGAGACACACTTTGTACTGCAGCCGGCCAACACCTTCTTTAAGAACCGGATGAAGAAGCGACCGCGTTGTGCGGGGGAGACGGCGGTGGTGGTGGGCCCAACAGATCGCCCCATGTGGGTTGACGGTTATGCGCGGGTGAAGGTGCAATTCGTCTGGGATAGGCTGGGTAAAAACGACCAGAACTCAAGTTGTTGGATGCGGGTGTCCTCCCCGTGGCAAGGGAACGGGTACGGCACGATCTACCTGCCCAGAATTGGCCAGGAAATTGCGATCAGCTATCAGGATGACGATCCGGA
This sequence comes from uncultured Caballeronia sp., assembly GCF_964243625.1. Classification (NCBI taxonomy): domain Bacteria; kingdom Pseudomonadati; phylum Pseudomonadota; class Betaproteobacteria; order Burkholderiales; family Burkholderiaceae; genus Caballeronia; species uncultured Caballeronia sp. The sequence goes on along the minus strand of NZ_CAXTGZ010000363.1, from coordinate 5,943 downwards.
CAGGCCCTATGTGTCCGATCGGATGGTGAACCAATTTAATCAGCCGCCGTGGGTGCTACCGAGTAACCAGGCGTTGTCGGGGACACTCACCCGGGAAATCGACGGTGGGAAGTCCAATAGCCTGGTGGCAGATGACACGACCGGAAAGCTTCAGGTGCAAGTGACGAGTGACTATGCGAACTCGCGGCTGGTGCTGGGCTACAACACGCGCATTGCGGGAAACGAGGGACGCAAGGAGGCGCGTGGTGCAGGTGTGGAACTCGCAACCGACGCGGAAGCCGTCATGCGCGCTGGACGCGGCATGCTGATTACGACCGAAGCGCGCGATGGCGCAGACTCACCTGTAAAGGACATGGGCGAAACGGTTCAGCGTCTGACGCAGGCTCGCAAGCAGCATGAAGACTTGGCGACGCTTGCACAGCAGCACAAAGCGCAACAGAGTGACGCAGACCAGAACGATGTCACTGCGGCCATCAATGCCCAGAACGATGCGATCAAGGGTGGCTCCGGCACGGCAGACAACCTGTTTCCGCAGCTTTCGAGACCCGACATTGTGTTAGCCAGCGCCGCGGGAGTTGCCCTTACCGCAGTGCAAAGCACGCACCTCGCGAGTCAAGAGGACGTTGCGATCTCGACCGGCCGTGACACGAGTATTTCGTCGGGGCGCTCACTGCTCGCAGCGGTACGCAACGTGGTTTCGGTCTTCGCCGCACTCGGTATGAGATTTATTGCGGCGAAAGGTAAGGTAGATATCCAGGCGCAGGGCGACGAGATGACGCTAACCGCGCTCAAGGATGTGACCGTCACCAGTACCGATGGCAAAGTTATCATCAACGCATCGAAGGAAATCTGGATCGGCGTGGGCGGGTCCTACATCAGAATTGACGCCGGGGGGATCGAGAATGGCACGGCGGGCAGCATCCTTGAGAAATGTGCATCGTGGAACAAGCCCGGTCCGGCATCAATGCACATGCCGATGCCGTTTTTGCCCATTAGCGGTATCAGCCAATATCACGAACAGTTCAGACTGGTAGATGAAGATCAAACGACGCCGCTGGTGAACCACTACTACGTTATTGAGGGCGAGTCTGGCCAAACATGGTCCGGGCACACTGACGCGCAGGGGCGTACCGAGCGTGTTTATACGGACAAACCAGAAAACTTATCGATCACGTTTCGCAGAGAGACTAAGAAAAATGCCTAATAAAACACGCCATCACTATGTCAAACATGCTGCGCAAACAAATAGCCAATCTGATTCGCTAGTCAAGGTTACAGTGACTAACGATTCGGGCACTTGGATAAAACCGAATTCTGGAGACAAATTTTACATTGACGCGAATGCTACGTTTCCATCAATATTGTTTGAAATTCAGACGGAAGTCGCACCACCCTACGAATGGCAGTGGAGAATCGAATGGAATGCCCATGTAAGTGGATTGAAGGAGCGAATCAGAACCGGTCGAAAGTTAAAAACATTTTTGGAGCGATCGGGAACGTTCTTAAGCAATAGCAAGCTTTGGGAGGCGGATTTAAATCAAAAGATACTCGGCGGGAAACTGACCGTAACCGCGAAAGCTGGAGAAGTCGAATTTCGACGGACGGTCGTTATACTTGGAAAAAATCCCGTCGAAGAAGACGTCACTGTATTTCTTGCTACTATCCCAAACACGACCGGTTTTGATAAGTTGATCGGACAAGAAAGTAAGTTCAAAAACTTTATTAATGCAGACGGGGAGCCTATCGTCGCCGGGGACGCTGGTTATGGCATGACACAATTGACTACTCCGTCGCCGAGTTATCAACAAATTTGGAGTTGGAAAGAGAATGTTCGTGCAGGCGCAAATTTGTTTCAGCAAAAACAGGTATCCGCAAGAAACTACCTGAGCCAAGGTGGCAGACATTACACGGATGAACAGTTAGCAATGGAAACTATTAGCCGCTGGAATGGTGGCGGATACCATACCTGGAACCCAGAATCCTTGTCTTGGGAAAGAAATCCCACCATGCTTTGCGACCCGAAGACGGGAAATATCGGCTGGGACACTGGCGACCCAGCGAACTCTGACAAATCAGTCGATCAACTCCATGACCGTGACGTCAAACAATATTCCAAAATGAAAGCTGGGCAGGGTTCGGACCATCCTTGGAAATACAGTGGAGTTTGCTATGCTGACCATCTCGCGAATGATTAGGCGTATCCTTTTCGCCATTTTCATTGCGGGTGTCAATAGTCCCGTGATAGCGATGCAGCCATTGCCCGCGTCTGTTGAAATCTCCGATGGTCGGACTGTTACTGTGCGTGACAACCATCTGTACATCCGGGAGAAGGACGCATCTACCTTTCACGCTATGCATTTGCCAAAAAGCCTGCGACATAAACTCGAGAACGCGTCGGCGTTTAATTTTCCAGAGTCTCAGTCATTGCGTGTCGACGGGAAAGACTATTTCTTGGTGATTATAGATCATTCATCTGGGCAGGCACCGGCAGCGTATTGCGGCGCCGGAAATGAAGGCGAGCTTTATGCACTCAGAATTTCGGGCAAATTGGTCACGGTGAGCTTCTCCAAGCTTGTGGCGAGTTGCCTCAAAAATATTGAGCTTTCCTCGGACGGAATGGCTTCACCATATCGTTCAGTGGCATGGAACAAAATGCCTGTGGGAATACGTGTCTCGTGGGCGAGCGATGCTTCCGGGAAAAATGTTACCCGATTTTTTCGATTCAATCACGGTGAGTTTGTTGAGACTCCCGTTGCCAAATAAGATTTGGTAGATGCGCGTGGGGTCGCGCGTTTAAATGCGGGTGTTAAGTTTTTCGCATCGTTAGTTTGCGTCGCGGTGATGTAAAAAAATTCGAGAAATGTATCTATGGGATTTAGAATGATTGACTTGATTTGTTTAGGTGATGATACAGACCACGGTGGCAAAGTGATAAGCGCATCGAAAACCATGAACTTCGAAGGCCGGCCCGTTGCCCGTAAGGGCGATGAAGTTTCATGCCCACTTCATCCAGGCATCAAACCTAATCTGATTGTCGAAGGCGACGATACGATGACCGACGACAGCATTCCCATCGCCCGTCACGGGCACCGGGCAACGTGTGGTTGCCGCCTGATTTCGAGTGTCGCGCCATGAGGCCGTCATCGGAATCAGGACGAACGCGTAACGAGCCGCACAACGCGGCGAAGCTACTGACGTTTATGGTTTTCGCTGCTGGACCATCAAGCGAGACAGTCGTAAACATTGCCGATGATTTACCCGACGGGGGCAAGGCGCTCCGGTGCTTTCTGTCGCCGGTTGATGCACTAATTGATGCTTACTTTGAACGGTCAGGCCAACACCGGGAGGTCAAGGCCGTGGCCGCGATGCGGCGGGATGCATTCAATGGGATTGATAGCAAACAAGTCACGACCTGCGTTCATCTGGCATGGGAGGGAAAGGACGGACACACCGCACTGCGCTCGAATGGCAGGCCGATTGCACACGCTCAACTCATACGCCAGCGAGTCTCGCATGGGATCATCGAGTTCGAACCGATGGCCGAGACGCTGGAAGTATTTGACCAAATGTATCAGCGGGCGGGTCTTTTTGCTTGGCGTGAAACGCTTGCCGATATCCGCCGGTGGGATCAGGCGCGCATGGACGAAACGGTGCGACACGCTCTCCGGACGATGCCAGCCGGCAAGCATGAGACCACCGGCGACAGACAGCTCATGCTGTTCGATCCGGAGTTCCGTCAGTGGCATTTTGTGCCGTTCAGTGCGACATAACCTTCGAGCGTAACAGTCTTGCGAGAGCGGTCTTTTTCGTCATAGCTGCGTCTTTGTTGTTAGACTTGGTTTGCTGTAAGCGGCAGTGCTCTCTTTGTGACGAACGGTATCAAGCACGATCACGTCGGGTCCATCGCCATGCGCCTCGTAACGCTTCCCGATGTATGAGAGCAAACAGCGGCAAACTAATGCTGCCTCGCGCGGGGTGTTGCGATCCCTATGTGACCGAGGGACTGGTCATGCGCTGGGAAGTGCGCAAGTGGAATACCGTGGTGGGTGAGCAGGCGGCTCAGCCGATACGTCCGGCGTGAGCGCCTTTGCAGCGTCATGACTCGCTGGTGGTCTCCTCGTCCTCGTGCGTGTCTTCATCGCGTGAATCGGGCGTGGCAACGGCCACACGTGCCGGTGGAACTGGCTTTGCGGGAGCAGCCACCGGACGCCGTGTCGTGTGAAACAGCCGCGTGAGCGTGTCGTCCATTTCCTGCGTGCGCTCGAACAGTTCCGCGAGCCAGTCCACGAACGCGCTCACACGCGGCGCCGCTTGCCGCGTCTTGACGAAGGCCACCGATACATTCATGGGCATCGACTTCCACTGCGGCAGCACTTCGCGCAATTCGCCCGAACGCAAATAAGGCAATGCGGCAATGCGCGGCGGCTGGATCAGCCCGAGTCCCTGCAAGCCGCATGCGAGATAAGCGGCTTCGTCGGTGACTTGCACGAATCCGGCCATTTTCACGGCGACCGCTTCGCCATCGACCTCGAAATCGAAATCGCACGGGCGTCCTGTTCGGATCGATACACAGTTCACCGCCACATGGTGCGCGAGGTCATCGAGCGTCTTCGGCGTGCCGTGCGCTTCAAGGTACGCGGGCGTTGCGCACGTCACATGCTCGAAGCTGCCGAGCCGCCGTGCGATCAAGCCGGAGTCCGGCAATTCCCCCAACTGCACGCTGCAATCCACGCCTTCGCCGACCAGATCGACAGCCCGGTTGCTGACGCCAATCGATAACTCGATATGCGGATACCGCGCATGAAAATCCGGCAGCGCGGGCACGACCATGGACGTTGCAACAGTGTCCGGCATCTCGATGCGCAAGCGGCCGCGTAGCCTGTCCTCACGGCCGTGAAAGCCCGATTCCAGGTCATCGATATCTGCGAGAATGCGCACGCAGCGCTCGTAGCACGCGGCGCCTTCGGCGGTGAGATTGAGACGCCGCGTGGTGCGTGCAAGCAATTGCACGCCGAGCAGCGCCTCGAGTTGTTGAATGGTCGTGGAGACAGTTGCGCGCGGCATGCCGAGGGATTCGGCGGCACGGGAGAAACTGTTGGTATCGACGACACGGATGAAAACACGCATGGCATGAACGCGATCGGTCACGGGAGTTTTCCTGTAGAAGCGATGAATGCGTTGACCGGCATGATTCCTTCAATGCTTCAAACGTCAAAAAGGAATGCCGGCAAGGTTCACACTTTAAGGATCAGGACGATTCGCGTGAATACATAATAATCGCGGATTCTTGCCTGCTTCTCCAGCCGCTTTTGTTCTACACCGTCGGCAGTTCGCCGCGCAGACGCCCGTTGTCTGTGTTGCCCATCAGGCTCGGACCTGCGCCATGACCGGCGATCACGTTGCTCGCCTGAGCGCCGATGCGCGCGCCCACCAGTCCGCTCATGTCGGCGCCCGAAGGCGCCTGATACAGGCGCAAGCCCATCTCCGGAAGAATGGCGAGCAGGTGATCGAACACATCGCCCTGGATGCGTTCGTATTGCGTCCACGCGGTGACGGCAGTGAAACAATACACCTCGACGGGAATGCCCTCCGATTGCGGTTCCATCATGCGCACCATCATCGACATGTCTTGCCGGATCTCCGGATGCCGCTGCAGATACGCCAGCCCATACGCGCGAAACGTGCCGATGTTGGTCAGCCGCCGCCGGTTGGCCGGTTCGCTCGCGAGTTCGCCGAGATTGCGGTTCGCCTGCTCGACTTCAGTCTGCTTCTCCAGCAGATAATCGTGCAGGACGCGGAAGCGCAGCAGGCGTGCGGTTTCCTCGTCGGTGAGAAAACGCACGCACGTCGCGTCGATCCTGAGCGTGCGCTTGATGCGCCGCCCGCCCGATTCGAACATGTGCCGGTAATTGCGATAACTCTCCGAGAAGAGCTTGTAGGTCG
>NZ_CAXTGZ010000362.1:4331-6329 GCF_964243625.1 uncultured Caballeronia sp. | reverse complement strand
GTTGTCCGTCACGCTCGACTGCGTGTACGCGTTGGCATACGTGACGGCGACCGCCGGCACCGCCTGCGAATCCCACATCGGCGCTTGCAGCAGGTCCGAGTCCGTCTGATATCCCGCCTGATGAAGCTGGGCCAGCGCGCTGTTTGCCTGACTGATCACATCGCCGCCAGAAATCACGCCGTTGGCCGCCAGCGACGCACATCGCGCCGTGCGGATTGCCGTCGTCGTAGTCAGCGGCAGCGCCGTCAGATAAGGCGCGCCCGCTGCTGCCGGGGCCAGCGCCGCGCAAGGCTGCAGCAGGTTCGCAAGCGACATGTAATCAGCAAGCGGCCGACCGAACGATGCCACCTGCACGCCGCCCTGACGCACGGACACCTGCGACGGAACTTTCAGGTTGATCTGCGGCTCGCCGACAACCACCGCCGTGATCCAGCCTTGCGTGTCCTCTTCCGCCGCGGCGAGCGACGCACCGCCGCCATTGCTCACCGATGCCGCTATCGTCGTCACGTCGCCGCGGTTGTAGCGCGTCTTGTGGTTGGTGCCATCGACTGCGCCGTAGGTATCGTTGAGCGCCCAGTACGCGAACTGGATGGCCTGCAACGTGTTCGTGCCCCAGTCCTTCTCCGGATTCTGCTGCGAGTGGGCGTGCTTGAATGCGTACCTGTTGGGGAATTGCGCGTTGAACGCAGCGATGCTCGTCGCACCCGGACTCGCCGTGAATTCGCTGGTCTTGCCGGCGCCCGTAGCGTTGGACAAGGTGCCGTCGATCAGTGTGACGAGGTTCGTCGCGAGTTCGTGCGCGCCGTTGCCGCTGCCTTTGTCGGTATAAGCCACCGCGCAGCCACGCTTCAATCCCCACTCGCCCGCCGCCGATATCGCCCCATACACGCCGCGAGACCCCGACGATGCCGCCGTCACAATGCACGGCTGGTCCGGGTTGAAGCTGGCCGGAATTTGCACGAGGAGGCTCACGTTCTTCTTTCCGCTGCCATCGTCGGCGTATGCGAGATATTCCTTGCCTGCGATCTTGCCTTCGCCGAGGGTATCGTTGCCGTTCAGATCGACATTGGGCCCCCAGAAACGCCCGTAGCCGCCGTTCGCGGACATGTCCACGAGCGCCCGATAATTCGAGTAGATCGCAAGCCGCCTGAGTTCGGCAGCCGTAGGCGAGGACGCGTTCGCAACCGAAGGCGCACTCGCCGATGCCAGCCCGCTCTTGCCCAGCCCCGCGGTCAGGAGGTCGTCGGTGTTGCCGTCGTAGGTTTGGGTGCGCACGCTGCCCGAGATGAAGCTCGGCAGTGAATTGGTCTGCGAGCCATGGTCGTCATCGTTGCCGTGGCACGCCGCCAGGCCTGCGCCAACCAGCGCGGCGAGCATCATGGCTACCGGAAATCGCTTCATCGTGTCTCCCTGAATTTTTATCGGTTTGAACGCGCCATACGCCGACCACGGACACAACCAATATCAAGCGGGAGAGCAATCCGCAAGGTCCGCGCAAGGTCGGCGCAATCTCGTCACTCAACCACAAACCGATGCAGCGCCACTACCCGGCAATACCCGAACCGCAAATACAAAACGGGTTCCGGCGCGCAAGGCGCCGGAACCCGTTCTTGAACCACTCGATTCCCGTCAGGCCGCGCCGTTGAAAAGGACAACGCTGCGGCTTACCGAGAGCCCGAGGTTCAGGCCTGCATCACGAACCGTTTTGCGGTGCGAGCGAAAGCTTGTTCGATACCGACTTCACGCCGGCCACGCCCTTCGCGATTTCTTCGGCCTTCGGGATCTGCGCGCCGTCCGGCACCGAACCCGTCAGGACGACGGCGCCGCTACGTGCGCGTACGAAGATGTTCGACACGTCGATGCCCTGTGCCTTGCCCAATGCACGGCGCACATCGAGACCGAGCTTGCGATCGGTCTTCTTCATGGTCTTGGCGTCAGCCTTCGCCGACATTGCGTCCGAGGGCGCAGCATCGCTTGATTGAGCATAGGCGCTCGATG
>NZ_CAXTGZ010000362.1:0-4231 GCF_964243625.1 uncultured Caballeronia sp. | reverse complement strand
GCCGACATTGCGTCCGAGGGCGCAGCATCGCTTGATTGAGCATAGGCGCTCGATGCCACCGCGACGCACAGCACGACGCCCAGTGCCTTCAACATATCGACTGCTTTCATGGTTTCTCCTTTTGTTTCGCTTTGGACTTCGCAAGTTGTACTTCTTTGTGCTTCTTTTGAACCGCATCAACCCAGCGGCTTACTACGACATCTTGCGGTTTGCCTACTAACGGTGACCTCGAACAGTCGACGTAGACGGACAATACCGGCGATGCTGGCGACACGGCGTTGCGAGAGACTGGCGAAAAAAACGAATGTCCGGTGATTCTTGTACGGGTGTCATTGCGGATGTCACTCCGTTCTTTCGGGACACGCGCTGCCGCACATCGTGCGACGCGTCCGGTTCTGCACGGAGCACTTGCTCCGAAATGCCGGTTGGCGGCGCGGATGCTGGTTCTGCGGCGGCGAACGTCAATTTAATCCAGCCTTGCCAGAAGCGCAAAGCATTTAACACGATGACACGCATCCGTGCGTTTATCGTGACGCCCGACATGAAAACTGACGCTCGATGACCACGCCTTAGGGCGTGCCCCTGATTTCGGCGTGTTGGCGTTCATGTACCATCGGCGACGTTTCGGACCGGTTGGAACATCCGCCGGGCGCAGCGGACGGCTTGTTTAGCGAACGAGGGTTTTCCCTTTTCAAATCTGCTTTCCTTCGCTTCAAAGACCCGCGGCGGCAACGGTTTATCATGCCGCCGCGAGTCCTGCTCCAAGTCCTGCATCAAGTCCTGCCTCAAGTCCTGCCTTAGCAAACTCGACAATGATCCAACCTCCTGATCAGAAACCTTCTCCCTCGGACAATCCGCCAAAGCCGCGGCCCCGGCGTATTGCGCCTTCCATGGCGCGATTTGTCGCCATCTCGTGGCGCGATCTTGCGATCTCGTTCGGCCCGATCCTCTTGATCAGCGCGGCTGCCATCTATCTCGCCGTGCGCCTGATCCAGCCCGCGCCGCCCAATACGCTGACCATGTCCGCGGGAACGAAGGGCAGTTCGTTCTGGAACAACGCCCAGCAGTACAAGAAGATCCTCGCGCGCAACGGCATCACGCTGAACGTGCTGGAATCGCAAGGTTCACTCGATAACCTGCAGAAGCTCGAAGACCCGAACGCCAAGGTCGATGTCGGTTTCGTGCAGGGCGGCATGTCGGCTGCGGCCGCCATCGTCCCGGGCAGTGCGCCGGCCACGTCCGATAAACACGATGACCTGGTGTCCCTCGGCAGCGTGGCTTACGTGCCGTTGGCGGTGTTTTATCGCGGGCCAGTGTTGACGCGGCTGTCCGAGCTGAAGGGCAAGCGCCTTGCGATCAGCACCGAAGGCAGCGGCACACGCGCACTGGCGCTGGCAATCCTGAAGGCGAACGGGATCGAGCCTGGCGGCAATACCGAACTCTTGCCGCTCGCAGGCGACGCCGCCGCCGAAGCCCTGTCGAACGGCAGTATCGATGCCGCGTTTCTTACCGGCGACTCCGCCCAGCCGCCGACGATGGGCAAGCTCTACAGGACGCCCGGCATCCGCTTCTTCGATTTCACCCAGGCCGATGCCTACGCCCGCCGCTTTCCATACCTGACCGTCCTGAACCTGCCGATGGGCGCCTTCGATCTCGCCAAGAACCTGCCCGAGCATCGCATCCGCCTGATCGCGCCTACGGCCGAACTCATCGCGCGGGAGGGTTTGCATCCGGCGCTCTCCGACCTGTTGATCGAAGCCGCGAAGGAGGTCCACGGCCGCGCGAACCTGATGCAGTCGGCCAACGAATTCCCCGCGCCGCTCGCGCACGAATTTCGCATCAGCGACGACGCCGAGCGTTATTACAAATCGGGCAAGGGCTTCTTGTACCGGACCCTGCCCTTCTGGATCGCGAGCCTGGCGGACCGGGTGATCGTGCTGCTGGTGCCGATCATCGTGGTGCTGATTCCGGGCTTCCGGCTCGTGCCGGGGCTTTACCGGTGGCGCGTGAGATCGCGCATCTACAAGATCTATGGCGCGTTAATTGCAATCGAACGTGAGGCGATGACCGACCCGGACACCGCCCAGCGCGAAGCGCTGATCGATCGGCTGGACGATATCGAGGCGAAGGTGAACCAGATGAAAATGCCGCTCGCTTATGCCGACCAGTTCTATGTGCTGCGGGAACATATCGGCTTCGTGCGGCAGCGTTTGACCCTCGCCCAGAGCGTCGCACTCGACGCGCAGGCAGACAGCGTTCAGCACACCACGTAATATCGAAAGCTGAAACGACGGTAACCTGAGTTACAGGCGCCGCGTAATGAGCGTCATGAAGTGCATCACGAGGGGCATCGAAATGCCAGGGAGATTCAAATGAGCGCTTCGCCTTCCACCGATCCGCGCCAGCCGTACTTTTTTTTCGACTTCAATTCTCCCTTTTCATATTTGCTGCTGGAACAGCATGAAAAGTGGCCGAACATGCCGTTCGAGGTGTTGCCGATCGATTACCTGTTGCTGCTCAAGCACTGGGGCCAGCCCATGCCGGGGTCGATTCCGCCCAAGCGTGTATTCATGTACCGCTACGCGCTGTTCCGTGCCGAGCAACTGGGCATTCCTTTCAAGATGCCGCCGTCGCATCCGTTCGACTCGTCCAAGGCGCTGCGGCTCGCGGTGGCTTCGGGCGGGGAGGTTGGCTGCATCCGCGAGATTTTCCGGTTCATCTGGAAACAGGGTCGCGATCCATCGACGGAAGAAGGGTTCGACGATCTCTGCCGCCATGTCGGTTTGCCCGACGGTGCCAAGATGATCGAGCTAGAGGACGTCAAGGCGACGCTGCAGGCGAATGTCGAGCGCGCGATCGAACTCGGGGTATTTGGCGTGCCGACCTTCGTGGTGAACCAGCAATTGTTCTGGGGCGAAGACACCTTGCCCATGGTCCTTTACGTGGCCCGGTCGCCGAACTGGCTCGAAGCGGCCGAAGTCCAGCGGATCAGCAACCTGCCGAGGATGGCGCCGCAGATGTAATCGCGCGGCGGAGCTGAAGCGCGACGGCGGCCGTTCCTATGCCGCGCATAGCGGCCACGCTATGGCGTGCGGGATCGGGCGGGCTTAACGTAACGGCTCCGGCGTGCATCGCCATGGTTTTCTGTGTAGCGCCCGCCCGAAAAACGCCTTGCCCATGAACGATCCCGCCGACTCCGAAGATTCAAGCTCGACCGATTCCCTCGATATCTGGCTGATCCGCGTCCTGCAAACGCTTCTGACCGAGCGCAGCGTCACGCAAGCGGCGATGCGCCTGAGCCAGACGCAGCCGGCCATCAGCACCGCTTTGCGGCGTCTGCGCGACCTGCTGGGCGATCCGATCCTCGTGCGCGGCAAGCAAGGCATGGTGCCGACCGAATATGGTGCGTCGCTGCTGCCGGCCACGCAGCGCGCGCTGCGAGAAGTCGAATTCGTCGCCACGCCGCACGGCATCTTCGATCCCGCCACGTCCCGCCGAACCTTCCGCGTGGCTGCGCCGGATTACCTGAACGACTTTTTCATGCCGACGATGATCCGCGCCTTTCGCGCCGCGGCGCCCAATGCGCGGCTGGAAATCGAATCGCTGAGTCCGACGCTCGACCACGAAGCCGCGCTCGATGACGGCGATCTCGATCTGGTCGTCGGCAACTGGGAAAATCCGGAACCGCGTTTCGCGCGCCGCGAATTGTTCACGGATCACTTCGTCTGCCTCATGCGCCGCGGCCATCCGCTAGCGCGGGAACCGCTCACAGCCTCGCGATATGCGCTGGCCGCGCACCTCGCGCCGACGGCTTATAGCGGGGCGAAACGCCATCCTATCGATATAGGTCTTGAGAGCGCCGGCATCAAGCGACGCATTGTCGCCACCCTTCCCTACTTTGGCCTCGTGCCGCAGACGCTGCTGCAATCGGACCTGATCTTCACCGCCACGCGCCGCTTTGCGCTGCATTACGCGGCGCTTTTGCCGCTGGTGGTGATGGAATCGCCGATCGAGTTTCCACCCATCGAAAGCTACCTGATGTGTCTGCCCGAAGTCAGCCGCCCAACCGATCTGGCATGGCTCCAAGCGCTGATGAGCGACGTCTCCCGGGATCTCACCGGACAGCCTCCACGCAAATAGAACCGGTAAGAATGCCGGTTTTGGACGACGATTCCATTTTTCCGAAAATTCTCAGTCGAATCCGAAATTACTGCAATCCTTTGTGAGACGG
>NZ_CAXTGZ010000361.1:0-6334 GCF_964243625.1 uncultured Caballeronia sp. | reverse complement strand
AGCGCGCGGCGGACGAATCATCAACATCACGTCGGTGGTGGCGTCGTCGGGCAATCCGGGTCAGGCGAATTACGCCGCCGCGAAGGCCGGCGTGGCAGGCATGACGCGCGCGTTGGCGCGCGAAATCGGCAGCCGCGGGATCACGGTGAACTGCATTGCGCCGGGTTTCATCGATACCGACATGACCAAGGTCTTGCCCGAAGCGCAGCGCACGGCGCTCACAGCACAGATACCACTTGGCCGACTGGGCAGCCCCGAGGATATCGCTCATGCTGTGGCTTTCCTGGCCTCCCCGCACGCAGGCTACATTACGGGAACGACGCTGCATGTGAACGGCGGCATGTACATGTGACAGGCATTTGGTTAATATCCGCGCCTTGGCGGGTGCGCAAAATGCTAATTGAAAGCACGCTGCGCGGGACGCGAAATGCGCTGTGATTAGTAGGTGTCGTCGAAAGTGTGTGACGTGTTTCAGAAGCCCGTCACGCGTGAAGCAAACCTGATTCGTGCGTGGGTTATTACGGGTGCAAACCTGATAAAATGCGCGCACTTGTGTTTTTGAACTACATTTCCCTCGGAGGGCTGCATGGACAATATCGAACAGCGCGTGAAGAAGATCGTCGCCGAACAACTGGGCGTCGCCGAAGCCGAAATCAAGAACGAAGCTTCGTTCGTCAACGATCTGGGCGCTGACTCGCTCGACACCGTCGAACTCGTGATGGCTCTCGAAGACGAATTCGGCATGGAAATTCCGGACGAAGAAGCAGAAAAGATCACGACGGTTCAGCAAGCGATCGATTACGCTCGCGCGAACGTCAAGGCTTAAGCGCCACGCGCAGCCGCTGCTACGATATTCGGGGTTGACGCTCTGTTGCGCTTCGAACCGCGCTTCGAACCGATTTAACAGCCACAGGGCTCACAGGACATTTCCTGTGAATCTTGTGGCTTTTTGCTTTTTGTCATCTATGGATAAGGGGTCACCGTGAGCCGTCGTCGTGTTGTTGTTACAGGCCTTGGGCTGATATCGCCTGTCGGCAATACCGTTGCCGACGGCTGGGCCAATCTGGTCGCCGGCAAGTCAGGCATTGGCGAGATCACGAAGTTCGACGCAACGAACTTCTCCACGCGCTTTGCCGGTGAAGTCAAAGGCTTCAATGTCGAAGACTACATGCCGGCCAAGGAAGCGCGCCACATGGATACCTTTATCCATTACGGCATTGCAGCTGGGGTTCAGGCCATGCAGGACAGCGGGCTTGAGATCACCGATGAAAACTCTGAGCGCGTAGGTGTTGTGGTGGGCTCGGGAATCGGCGGCTTGCCGATGATCGAAGCCACGCAAACAGAGTTGCTGAACCGCGGCCCGCGCCGCGTTTCGCCGTTTTTCGTGCCGGCTTCGATCATCAACATGATCTCCGGGCATCTTTCCATCCGTTTTGGTTTGAAAGGGCCGAATCTCGCGATCGTGACCGCCTGTACCACGGGGTTGCACTGTATCGGGGAAGGCTCGCGCCTGATCGAGTACGGCGACGCCGACGTGATGATCTGCGGCGGCTCCGAGGCGACCGTTTCGCCGCTGGGTATCGGCGGCTTTGCGGCGGCGCGTGCGCTGTCGCAGCGCAACGACGATCCGGCAACGGCAAGCCGTCCGTGGGACAAGGATCGCGACGGTTTTGTCCTGGGTGAGGGCGCAGGCGTGATGGTGCTCGAAGAGTACGAGCACGCGAAGGCCCGTGGCGCGAAGATCTACGCAGAAGTCAGCGGCTACGGCATGAGCGGTGACGCGTATCACATGACCGCTCCGCCGGAAGATGGCGACGGCGCGCGCCGCAGCATGCGCAATGCGCTGAAAAACGCCCAGATCAACCCCGACGAAGTGCATTACCTGAATGCGCACGGCACCTCCACGCCGCTGGGCGATCTGGCGGAAACCGTCGGCATCAAGAACATGTTCGGCGATCACGCCAAGAAAATCGTCGTGAACTCCACCAAGTCGATGACTGGGCACCTGCTCGGCGGCGCCGGCGGTCTGGAGTCGGTGTTCACGGTGCTGGCGCTGCATCACCAGGTGTCGCCGCCGACCATCAACATCTTCAATCAGGACCCGCAGTGCGACCTGGACTACTGCGCGAACGAAGCGCGGGAAATGAAGATCGACGTGGCACTGAAAAATTCGTTCGGCTTCGGCGGCACGAACGGTACGCTCGTTTTCAAGCGTCACTGAAGCTTGCTGAGCACGCCGCCCAGTGGTTGCGAATGTGCGTAAGTCGGAGCGTGTATTGCAGCCGGAAGCATCGGTGGATGGTATCGCCGGTTTTTCCCGCCGTCAGAAAATCATCCGGTCGCGCTTGTTATGGGCTGCCACGCTGGCGTTCATGGCGGTCGCGGCCGGCGCCGTATTCGAGTCGGTTGCGGCGTACAGCGGATTATTCGATGCCTGCGTCGCGGCGCTCGTAGTCACGGTCGGGCTTGGCGGCATTGCGTTCAGGCGCGAACGTCGCCGGCCAGTGGCATTCGAGATCGGTCAGGATGGGTTGACGACCTGGGACCGTGAGGGCCGTTCGCAATATCGGCAAATATCGGGTTGCGCCCAGTGGAGCGATCGCCTGCTTGCACTGATCCTGGTTTCTGCCGAGGGGCGTTCCGAGCCCTTGCTCGTTCCTGCGGACGCGCTCGCCAGTGCCGGCGTGTTTCGTGAACTGGCCGTTCGCGCCCGGCGCTGCGCCCAGGAACACCTGTAACGCTTGTAACCGCCCATCAGCATCCGGCGCGTCCCGGCGGCGTAACGCTACAATAGCCCTCCGCGTAGCACCCCCAAAGTTAACGGATTTCCCAGGTGAGCGAAAAAGAAATCGATCAGGTACTGGTCGAACGCGTGCAGAAGGGCGATAAGGCAGCGTTCGAGCTTCTGGTCGCCAAATATCAGCGCAAGATTATCCGGCTCATTTCGCGGCTCGTCCGCGACCCCGCCGAAGTAGAGGACGTCGCGCAAGACGCCTTTATCAAGGCTTATCGCGCGTTGCCGCAATTTCGCGGAGAATCGGCGTTTTACACGTGGCTTTACCGGATTGCGGTGAACACGGCAAAGAACTATCTTGCCACTCAAAGCCGGCGTGCTCCAACTTCTACCGAAGCTGATGCAGAAGAAGCGGAAACTTTCTCCGACGCAGACCAACTAAGGGATATCAACACGCCCGAGTCGATGTTGATGAGCAAGCAGATCGCACAGACGGTCAATGCTGCGATGGCGGTTTTACCGGAAGAACTTCGCACCGCCATAACTCTTCGTGAAATTGAAGGTCTGAGCTACGAAGAAATCGCCGAGATGATGAATTGCCCTATAGGGACCGTCAGATCGAGAATTTTTCGTGCTCGCGAAGCCATTGCGGCAAAATTGCGTCCATTGCTGGACACTCCCGAAGGCAAACGCTGGTAGCAGCGAGGCTGCGCGGGGCAGGGACGCGGTATCTGGGTCAGGTAGTGTCACTAGGGGCAGTCAAGATGGGGAGCATCATGGGGTCGGTTTCGGTGCAATCGCAAGCTGGTACGCGAGGCGAGCGTCTTTCCGCTTTTGTCGATGGGGAATCCTTCGACGATTCGGGGGATTTGAGCCAATTTCTTTCCGGTTTTACGCAAAAAGACCGCGCGGCGTGGTCGGACTATCACCTGATCGGCGACGCACTGCGTTCCGACGATCTCGCGGCCAGTCCCGCAGCCAACAGTGCGTTCATGAACGCATTTTCAGCGCGTTTTGAAGCCGAAGCGCATGTATTTGCGCCTGCGGCCATTCCGGCGGCATCGGCTGAACGTGCGCGTTCAGGCATGTTCCGCCGTCGCGTAGTTCCGGCTTTCGCTGTCGCGGCCGCTGCGGCAACGCTCACGTGGATCGTCGTGCCGCAGTTGCAGGGCGTCGACAACCACAGCGGCGTGCAAATGGCGAGCGTATCGTCGTCGGATCATGTGCAACGCGTCGCGATGGCCTCGGTGCCGGCTGCCACGCTGCGTTCGCCGGTTGTCGAAGCGAACATCATCCGTGATGCAAGTCTCGACCAGTATCTGGAAGCGCATCAGCAATTCTCGCAACAGCCCGTCATGCCGGGCTCGACGCCTTTGATCCGCACTGCGGCTACGAGCCAGGGTCAATAACTGATGCAACTTGTGCGGTTGAAGAAAACGACTCTTTGGGGCCGGCTGCCGGTTTTGTTGTTCTGTGCAGCCGCGTTGGTATCCGCAGCATCGGGCGCTTACGCGCAGGGCGGCTTACCGCAGGGCGGTGTTTCTGCCGCCTCGCGCAAGTCCGCTGCGGACCTGCTCAACCGGATTCACGAAGCCGCACAGCAGCAGAACTACGAAGGCACCTTCGTCTATCAGCGTGGGACAACGGTGCAGTCGTCGCGAATTACACACTCGGCAGCGCGCAGCGACGGCGAGTACGAGTCGCTGGAAAGTCTCGATGGCAAGCCCCGCAAGATGCTCCGCCACGACGACGACATGTACACGTTCGTGCCCGAACGTCATCTGCTGGTCGTCGAAAAACGTCAGAACAAGGATTCGTTCCCGGCGCTGCTTGCTACCGGCGGCGAACAGGTCTTGTCCGTCTATGAGCCGAAGATGCTCGGCGCGGATCGTGTCGCGGGTATCGACTGCCAGGTCATCGAGCTTGATCCGAAAGACGCCTGGCGCTTTGCCTACAAGCTTTGGTCCGATACGAAGACCGGTCTTTTGCTGCGTGCCCAGACGCTCGGCCCCGATGGCCAGGTGCTCGAGCAGCTTTCATTTTCGCAAGTAACGATAGGCGGCACAGTCGATCGTGCGGCAATTGCGAGCGGGATCAAGAACATCAACGGATGGACGGTCGTGCGGCCGCCGGTTCAGCCGGTCGACATGCAGGCGCAAGGCTGGAAAATCGCGCCCAATGTCCCCGGTTTCCGTGAGATCCGCGAGTTGCGCCGGCCTATGGCGTCGCGTGAGGAGGGCCAAGCGCCCATTCCCGTCGATCAAGCCGTTTTCTCCGACGGCCTCGCGGCAATCTCGGTTTTTGTCGAGCCGGTGGAAAAGAATTCCCGTAAGGAAGGCGCCGGCAATAGTGGCGCGACACACGTACTAGTCAAGCGGCAAGGGGATTTCTGGATTACCTTGTTAGGTGAAGTGCCCCAGGCCACGTTGCAGCAATTTGCTTCTGCCATAGAATACAAGCCTTCCAAGTAATTCCTCGGCCCACCAAGATATGAGCAACCTCTCGCTGCGCACCTTCCTCACGGCCGCGGCGCTTGCTGCATGCCTGCCGCTTGCGACCTCCGCGGCAACGGCTGCATCGGGCGCCTCGGCGCCGGCAGTCGCGCCGGTTGCATCGACTGGCGCAGTGCCAATCGTGAATCTGCCTGACTTCACCACGCTCGTGGACAGGGTGGGGCCGTCAGTGGTGAATATCCGCACGACCACGCGCGTGAGCAGCAGCAGCGACCTTCGCGGCTTGCCACCGGGCATGGATAACGGGGACATGTCGGAGTTCTTCCGGCGTTTCTTCGGCATCCCGATGCCCGGAACACCCGGTTCGCAAGGTTCACCTCACGGCGGCGGCGGTGGTGGCGGTGGCGATCAGGGTGGTGACAGCGGCGGCGGCAGTGGCCGCGGAAACCGCAGCGCGCCGCAAGACAGCCCCGACAGCCAGGACAATTCCGAGCAGAGCAGCGGTGTAGGCTCGGGCTTCATCATGTCGGCCGATGGTTACGTGATGACCAACGCTCACGTGGTCGATGACGCTGACACCATCTACGTCACGCTCACCGACAAACGCGAGTTCAAGGCGAGGCTGGTTGGCGTCGACGAACGCACGGACGTCGCAGTGGTCAAGATCCAGGCAACGAGCTTGCCGGCCATCACCATGGGCGACTCGAACAAGGTGCGCGTGGGCGAATGGGTGCTCGCAATCGGTTCGCCTTTCGGTCTCGACAACACGGTGACCGCGGGTATCGTCAGCGCCAAGGGGCGCGATACTGGCGACTACCTGCCGTTCATCCAGACGGACGTCGCGGTGAATCCGGGCAATTCGGGCGGACCGCTGATCAACATGGCTGGTGAAGTCATTGGCATCAATTCACAGATCTACAGCCGCACCGGCGGTTTCATGGGGATTTCGTTCGCAATTCCTATCGACGAAGCCATGCGCGTCGCCGATCAACTGAAGACGGGCGGCAAGGTGGTGCGTGGCCGTATCGCGGTGGCGATTGGCGAAGTGACCAAGGAAGTGGCCGATTCGCTCGGATTGCCGAAAGCGCAAGGGGCGCTGGTGAGCAGCGTGGAAGCGGGCGGCCCGGCCGACAAGGCCGGTATCCAG
>NZ_CAXTGZ010000360.1:0-6355 GCF_964243625.1 uncultured Caballeronia sp. | reverse complement strand
CGGGTCCAGCAGTGAGCCGTTTCTGAATAACACGGACGACATTGCAATTCTCCAGGGACGATTGAATCGAACGCGTGAGCTGCTCAAGGCGACGCGCTGGTTTGCACGATGAGCAGACTATACGCCGCACATAAACGTATGTGCCATGCACGGACGCGCTCGAAATCGTCGGACGGAGAGGGAAGAGGGAAGTTCCTTGGGTCAGGACCGGCGTTGCACAGTCGCGGTTGCCTGATTGTCGATGGTGTTGATGGTGTCGCCGGATGTCGCCGCATGCGAGAAGCCTGCGCGAATGCGTTTTCTCATCGGCTCTTCGTAGAACCTGAAGATCACGACGCTCGCCGCGACAGCGAATACGATCGCGAGCCATCCGTTCGACTGTCTGAACCCGGCTATGTAGGCAAGATACGCAATCGGCACATGGATCAGATACAGCGAATAACTTGCTTCGCCGAGCTTGATCAGGATGCGCTGGTTGAGGAAGTTGATCACCGGACGATCCATCAGCGCGAGCCCGAGTATCAATGCGGCGAACAACGGCGAAGCCAGATAGAACGCCGGGGAAAACGGATGCCAGAGAGCGAGCACGACCAGCGCGATCAATGATCCGCTGATCAATTTGAGGGCCAGCGCATGCCTGTCCGCACGCGCTTCACGCAGCTGAAGAAACAGGATTGCGGCATAGATTCCGGCAACGAACTCGAACAGACGCGTGAGCGGCAGGCCAACGATAAGAAAACCGCTGCGCGACGCGGGCAGGCAGGTCTGCAAAAACAGGATCCACAATCCTTGCAGCAGAAAGAACCCGACACATGCGAGCGTCAGCCGAGCAATGGGCACGGACAACATCTTGCGAAGCATGAGCGGAAACAGGAGGTAGAAGAAGGCTTCGCATGACACGCTGTCCGATGGCCCGTTCCACGGCTGGTTGATCGCGGCGAATGGAAACCACGCGTTCAGCAGCAGCAACTGGCAAAGCAGGCTTGCGCCTATCGCCAAGTGCACGGAGCTTTTTACCGCGTACCACTGGAGCAGCAAGGACGGGTTATCGCCATGAAGCAAATAGAGCGTGGTGGGCACGCATAAAACGAGACCCAGCAACACGACTGGATAGATGCGCGCAAAACGGGCCTGATAAAACGCGGCATTGCCTTTGATAGCCAGTTGATCGCGATAAGTGAATGTGAGGATAAACCCCGACAGCACGAAAAATAACGATACCGCTGGACGGCCGCCATCGAAGAATTCGAATATCTCCCTTGGCAGATTAAGTAATCCGAGCTCGGAATAATGTGAGACCACGACAGTGATCGCCGCGAGAAAGCGGATGCTCGTCAACGCGGGAAGCGAACCGCCTGAGCTGGAAATCGGCGCGTGCACTGTTCTCTCCCGTGGTCCGGAATTTACCGTGTACGCAGCCTATCACCGACATTAAAGGAATGAATTACCGGATTGGTTCCGTGCGTTCGTTTGGCGGGAGCCCGCTTGAAAATGGCGAGTTTCCACGTGGCATGGCGAACGTTCAACGGCATTTGAGGTAAGTAACCGTACCGCACAGGTCGTCCGGACATCGTGCTTGTAGCTATGGCTCGCGCAGTGTGCATTGAGGCATCATTGACGGAGTACACGCTATGCGGTCCAATCATCAAGCCCCTGAACAAAGGAAACACCTATGAGCAGCATGGAGGTTGTGCAAACGGAACGCGCCAAAGAGATCGCATCGCGTGTCGAAGCGTTCGTGCGAACGGTCGTAGTCCCATACGAACGGGATCCGCGCTGCGGCAGCCACGGACCGAGTGAGGACCTCGTGCGCGAATTGCGCGGCAAGGCACGCGCTGCCGGGGTGCTGACGCCGCATATCCTCGCCGATGGTGGCCATCTCACGCAACTCGAGACGGCAACGGTTTTGAAGCGATCCGGTTTGTCGCCGCTCGGCCCGGTCGCGGTCAACACGGCCGCGCCTGATGAAGGCAACATGCTGCTCATCGGCAAGATTGGAACCGATGCACAGAAGACGCGTTTTCTCGCGCCGCTGGTCTCGGGCGACGCGCGCTCGGCATTTTTCATGACCGAGCCGGCGGTGGACGGCGGCGCAGGTTCCGATCCATCGATGCTCAAGACGTCGGCCCGACGCGATGGAGATCACTGGGCGATCGATGGAATGAAGGCGTTCATCACAGGCGCTGAAGGCGCATCGGTTGGCATTGTGATGGCGCGCAGCAACGCGGACGACGATACCGACAAGGTCAAGGCCACCATGTTTCTGGTCGACCTTCCGAATCCGGCCATACGTCTTGAACGAATCCTTGACACTATCGACAGTTCGATGCCGGGCGGTCATGCGGTCGTGCGCATCGAGGGCTTGCGGGTTCCGGACGACCAGGTGCTGGGCGAAGTCCATGAAGGGTTCAAGTACGCGCAGGTCCGCCTGTCGCCGGCGCGGCTATCGCATTGCATGCGCTGGCATGGCGCGACCACGCGCGCGCATGAAATCGCAACGCAATATGCTTGTACGCGCCGCGCATTCGGCAAGTTGCTGATCGATCATGAGGGCGTTGGATTCATGCTGGCCGAGAACGCGATCGACCTGCAGCAGGCCGAACTGATGATCGACTGGTGCGCTGCGGTGCTCGACAGCGGGTCGCTCGGGACATCGGAGAGTTCCATGACGAAGGTCGCGGTGGCCGACGCGTTGTTCCGGGTCGCGGATCGCTGCGTGCAGGTGATGGGCGGCACGGGTGTATCGCGGGATACGGTTGTGGAACAGGTGTTTCGCGAGATCCGTGCGTTCCGTATTTACGACGGCCCGACAGAAGTACACAAGTGGTCGCTTGCGAAGAAGCTCAAGCGCGACACGCTTGCGGGTATGCAACGCAGCTAAGGCGTGACGAAGGCACTTGTACGCAGGGCATGAACGGGCGAGGAATGGCAAATGCTTTGTTGCCTCCGACCCGATCGATTGCCAGGCTTGCAAGGAGCACACATGGACCAAACGGACCGCCCTGACTCACAAGACCTCATCCCCGAGGATAAACCGGCTTCTCAATCCGGTCGCCGCACATTTCTCCAGCGCAGCAGCGCGGGCCTTGCGGCAGCGCTTGCAACCGGCGCGGCGGGCACGGCATGGGCTGCGGGACCACCTGCCGCCGCAGCCAATTCGGTCAAGCTGCCCCTGATTGCGGACCCCAGGACCGAGCAGAAGGAAGAAACGCCGGATGCAAACCTGCCGCCCGATGATCGCATCGGATATGCAATCGTCGGGCTGGGCCACCTGGCGCTCGATCAGATCTTGCCGGCGTTGTCGAACTGCAAGTACTCACGTGTGGCGGCGCTGGTTTCGGGCGATCGCAACAAGGCATTGAAGATCGCGCGTCAGTACGGCGTGCGCGAAGCGGATATCTACGACTACCAAAGTTTCGAACGTCTCGCCGACAACCCGCGCGTGCAGGTCGTCTATATCGTGCTGCCCAATGGCATGCACAAGGAGTTCACGCTGAGGGCAGCGAAGATCGGCAAGCATGTGCTGTGCGAAAAACCGATGGCAACGAGCGTGGCCGATTGCCAGGCGATGATCGATGCATGCAGCAAGAACAATCGCAAGCTGATGGTCGCCTACAGAAGCCAGTACGAGCCAATGGATCGCATGATCGCGAAAATGGCGAAGGAGAACAAGCTGGGTCCATTGCGCGAATTCATTGCCGGCAACTCGCAGAACCAGAGCGGTCCTTCGCAGTGGCGGTTGAACAAGGCGCTTGCCGGTGGCGGTGCACTGCCGGATATCGGGCTTTATGCGCTCAACGCTGCACGGTTTCTCAGCGGCGAAGAACCCTACGAAGTCTCGGCCTCGCTCACGCAACCCGCAGCCGATCCACGCTTCAAGGAAGTCGAGGAATCGGTGCACTTCATCATGCGGTTTCCGAGCGGTTTCACAGCGACATGCATGGCGAGTTACGGATGCCACGAGTCACGGTTTTTCCGCTTGCAAGGGACCGACGGCTGGGCAGAAATGGACCCGGCTTTCGGCTACAACGGTTTGCGCATGCGTTACGGCATGCTTGTCGACGGCAAGTCGGCGAACACGGAAATTACCATCGATCCGAATAACCAGTTTGCCCGCGAGATCGATCACATGTCGCTTTGCGTGATCAATGACAAGATCCCGCATACGCCCGGTGAAGAGGGTTTGCAGGACCAGCGGATCATGGAGGCGATCTACGAATCCGCGCGGACCGCACGCGTAGTGAAGATATCGAAGCCACAAGCTTCGACCCGCGGCCCCGATCCTGAAGAAGGAACGTTTTGAGCGTTGCCTAGCCGTTCTGCGTGCTGCTCTTCAAAGTTCCCGTCGCGGTAAGTCCCTTGAGGACCAGCATCAGATGGAAATAAAGGCGTTTGTTGAGTCCATAGTCGTACGCATACAAATGTGAAAGCGCGATACCAAGCGCCAGTGCCGGTTGATGATTTCGCGCATATACCGAAACCACAATCGGCACGATCCGCTTGAGCGCGAGTTCGCGCGCCGGCTCAAGTTTCTTGTCAAGCTTGAGCGACTTGAGGAAGTCATAAGCGAGGACGGCGGCCGCTGTCGTTGAGCGCGCGGTCGTCTTCGACATCGATACATCCGTCTTGCGGTAATACGACACGTATTCCTTGAGGTAGAACACCTGCGCGGCCGCAATGCAAATCTGTGCGCCGAAGACGTATTCGCAACCAATGCCGTATTGCTTTCTATAGCTGATCTTCTTGACCAGGTCCGCGTTCGCGAGCCAGCCATTGTTTGGCATCATCTGAACCAGACCGGTTCTGCCGGGATCGGTTTGCAATCCGACTACTGCGTCCGTGCGATGGTAGTCCGTGTTGAGCTTCTTGCTGGCTTCAATATCCACTACGCCGTGGTCATTCATCTGATATTGATCGCCGAACGCAACATCGAGATCGGGATGGAGATCCCACGCCGAGAGCAGGCGCTCTATGCAATCGGTCTTGAGGGCATCGTCGTCGTGGATCAGCAGGATCTTGTCGCCGGTGGCGCGATCAAAGAGGCTGGCAATGTTATCCGCCTGTCCGAGCGCGGGTTCGTTGCGGACATAGATCACGCGCGGTTCATGCAGGTAAGTCGAATCGATCAACGCCTGCGTGCGGTGATCCGACGAATCATCGCCAATCAATATCTCTATGTTCTCGTGCGTCTGCGCAAGGCACGACGTGAGCGATTCGACCAGCAACTCGGGCCGGTTGCACGTCGGCAGGCATATGGATATTTTCGTCGTTTTCATGATGTCGTCACCGGAGGTTGCTTGGTGCAACTTTTATACGGACGGTGATTTTTTTCGTCAACGCGATTAAATCAAAGCAAGCCGGCAGCGATTTATTTTATTTATTATCCCGTGTCCGCTTAAAACTGGATGCGCTCATTCGCCTTCGAGGTTGTAGCCGCTAAAGCCCATCAGCGCCGACAATTGCGACGCCATGTCTCCCACCATCCGGCAGACATCGTCGAATACGGGATTGAGCTTTTGATCGATGCGTTCAAGATAAGGCACGTTCACCGCGGCGATTGCATCGCCGTTACTGCCTATCACGGGGAACGCAACGTTGGTTACGCCACGCATTTGCCGGCTCGGCACGATCTCGTGTCCGGTGGCGCGTATTTCATCGAGTAAAGCGAGCAAGGCCAATGGCTCTACATCGTTTTCGCCTTCCACGCGCGTATGCGCGGCGAGCATCCGTTCGCGCTCGGCGGGATCGCGAAACGCCATCAGCACGTGACCCGATGAAGTATCGGTCAGGCCCATGACGGCGCCCACTTTCAAGCCGAATGACCATCGCTCGGGGCTGTCGACTTGCGCGATCACCGCCACGCGCCCGCTATGGTAAATCGATAAATGGCACGACTGCCGCGTCACGTTCGCAAGATCGCGCAACAGCGGCAGGGCCATGGCGGTGAGCGAACGGATCGGCTGCTGCCGGTGCGCCATTTCGAACAGCTTGAGCGTCAGGGTGTAGCGGTCGTTGTGGTCGCCTTGCACGTAACCGCGCCGCTCGAGCGTCACGACCATGCGAAAGATTTCGCTGACCGTGCGCCCGAGCTTCACCGACAGTTCGTTGAGCGTGTAGCCTTCGGCGGTATCGACCAGGACGTCGAGAATATCGAGTCCCTTCTCGAGCGCGGGGGCCGCGTAACGGGGGCTCTCGGCATTATCGGCGGATGCGTTCTTCGGTGGCTTCAGTACTGTGTTCATGGCAGGTCAAAAAAATTTCAAAGCGCTTGATCCCGGTTCGCGATCCGCGCCGGCAAGCCGAACAGAATCAGCAATGCAGCGAGGATCAGGACGGTGGCGATGGCATACAGGCC
>NZ_CAXTGZ010000359.1:0-6391 GCF_964243625.1 uncultured Caballeronia sp. | reverse complement strand
CAGATTACATCTGAATTGCTTGGATAACCTTGGGAAGACGCACCCGTTTTCGCAGCGGCATTCGCTCCGACATTAAGACTTCCCAATCGAGGGAATAACGCCTCCGCGTTTTTACGATTAATTGCTCCATGAATCGTTACATCACTTGCCTGATAGGCATCAAGGTTATCGGTAAAGAAGCCTACGGTTTTACTAGGCGCATAGGGCCAATCCGAACCGAACAAGACATGCCCAGGCTTTGCAAAAGATAGCAGGCTCGGTAATACGGTCGGGCTGCCCGACAGAGCCGTGTCAAAATAGAAACTCGTCAAGTCATCTAGCATCG
The DNA here is from genome assembly GCF_964243625.1 of uncultured Caballeronia sp. NCBI lineage: Bacteria > Pseudomonadati > Pseudomonadota > Betaproteobacteria > Burkholderiales > Burkholderiaceae > Caballeronia > uncultured Caballeronia sp. The sequence continues at coordinate 6,066 of NZ_CAXTGZ010000359.1, read as the reverse complement.
CCGCGGAATCCACGTTGTGATCGACCACGCTCGCCAACGCAGAGATTCGATATGCGGCATAGGGCAGGAACCCTCCTGCATGAGACAGGATGATGCGAAGATTTGGATAACGCCGGGGTATTCCGTTCGACACCAGGTTTATCGCCGCTCGTGTTGTATCAAGCAGAAAGTCCGCCAAGGATGGATGAATACCTTTGATCGGCGGTCCTGGCAGCGGACCAGGATGAACGAAGACAACGGCATTACGCCGGTTAAGCTCCTCCATGACCGGGTCAAACGACGGATCGCCGACGTAGACACCACGGTTGCTTGCAAGCAGAATGACCCCGTCGGTGGCAAGATCGTCGTAAGCGTGACGGATCGCTTCAAGCGAGCCGTCAATATCGGGCAGCGGAACAGACGCAAACATGCCAAAGCGTTCTGGCCGGTTCTTCACCAACTCACCTAGGCGCTCGTTGACCTGCCGGGTTAATAGCCTAGCCTCGCGATCATCGCCAAAATGAGGACCGGGAGTTGAAAGAGACAGCACTCCCGTTGCAATATCGTGCTGGTCCATCATTGCAATTGCACCATCCGCGCTCCAAGCGGCCGGCGCCCACGCACTCATTCCATGGCGCGCAAGAGCTGCCAAAAATTCTGGCGGAAGTAAGTGTTGGTGAACATCGATTCGTCGGCTGCTCATCGAAACCATTCCATTGTTTGTTGGCTCTGCACTTCGTGCAAATCCCGTTAAAGCGGTCGCCGCAAGAAGGCCAGAACCGATAAATGCGCGCCTACTACTACACCCCTTCATTGACTGCTCCCTCTTCAGTACATGTTTTGCTTGGAATCCCGCTCAAGTCCGAACTGTTGTCGACCCCATGCGGCAAAGCTGACTTCGGGGTTAAGGATCACGTGGCTTGCCGCAAAATGCACGTCCCTCCAGGCGCGCTGAATGTTGCTCGTGGCGGCGAATCCGGCCGCTCCCGAAATTTTCATAACGGTATCCATTGCTTCGACGATAAGCTCAGATGCCCGGGCTTGATCTCGATACGTCCGAGCACGGAGTTGCTCTGATGCCGGCTCCCCCGCTTCTGCTACGTCAACGCAACGGCGCATGAGCAACTCGGCAGCATCGAGGCTAGCTCCGGCGCGGGCAAGATGTACTTGGATACTGACAAATTCCGCGACCTGCGCACCGAAGAGGCTTGCCCGTTTAGCCGTCCAGCTACGATAGTCTTCCAATGCGCCACGCGCGGCACCTAACATTGGCGCGAGGAAGGTAAGCGGGGCATAGGTGATCCAGGGAGCGTGATACATGCGTGCCTTGTGGACCTGAGCGCCCGGCGTTTTCGCGTCCCGCATATCCGCGACGCGCAACGTATGCTCGAATGGCACGAAGACATTCTCCACGACCACAGTATTACTGCCCGTGCCGCGCATGCCCGCCGTTTGCCAAGTATCAAGGACCCTAAACTTGCCCGGCGGAATGAGAAACAGCATCCAGTCGGGCGGACCCTCACTCGTTGGCGGCACCATTCCGCCGATCATGACCCAATCGCTGTGATTGATACCACTTAGATAAGGGATCGAACAAGAAACGATATTAAAACCGCCTTCGACTTGTTCAAGCGTTGAAGTGGGTGTGAAAGTACAGGCAATAGGTACATCAGGCCCGTCGCCCCAGACAGCAGCTTGGGCCGCCTCGGGAAATTGCGCGAGATAGTGCGGATGGTGAATGAGGAGGCTTGCACACCAGGCGTGTGCAGCATCCGCTTTGCCAATCTCAATGGCGACGTCAAGCCATGCGTGAAGCCCCAACTCAGTTCCGCCGAACTTTTTCGGTGTCAAAATGCGAGCCAAGCCGATGTCTAAAAACTCCTGGGCAGATTCCTTTGGAATTGACCGGGACTCTTCGGAACGCTGCGCACGGTCACGAATCCCCGGCAGCAACCCGCGGACCTTTTCCAAGACTGTTTCAGTGGTCGCGGACGGTTCGTGACTGACGGCTTGCCTAACAGCTGTTTGCAACATGTGAGCTCCTTCGAGATTTTCAGATCAGTGGAATGCGTGACCGGGAAAGCCCATTGCAACCCGGCCCCGGCTGGTATATGCGTCGGCACGGTCAACACCGATATGAACGCCTGTCGAATGCACATCACGAAAGAGCTGTTGCAGCGGATGAGAATCGAACAGTGCCATCGCACCAGACCCAATGAACAGTTGATCACTGAGTTCAATCGATGAGCGGCCGATGTAACCTCGCCAGGAGAAATATTTGGCGCGCTCCTCTTCGCTGAGCACCCATGTCTCGCCGCTCAACGCCCGGTCCCAACCTTCTTGAGCGTATTTTTGCGCCAGCGCCCAGGATGCATCCCATTGGGTGGCGGCCGAAGCGAGCGCAAGCTGCGGCGCGGGTGCTTCACGGGCTGCCGCGCCATGTTCATATGGACGGATACGCGCTTTAGTCCAGGAGGTGAATTCCTCGACCACCCGCTGCGCAATACCGATGGAAGGCGTAAGGATTGCAAGCCCCTGCATGGTCATGAGAGGAATGCGCCATAGAGGTCCGTCGTTCACCACTTTGCCGCGTGACTCGCCCGCGACCCTGGCAAGCGCGAATGCACGGTGCTCCGGTACGAACGTTGGTTTAATGGTTACAGCCCGGCTGGCAGTACCCTTCAGCCCGAGGGTATTCCAGTCGTCATGAACGGTTACCTCTTCACGAGGAACAAAAAACAAGAGATGCTCAGGCTCGTTACCATTGGGCGCCACGGCAATTCCGCCTACGGCAATCCACGACGACCATTCAATACCGCTCGCGAAACGCCAATTGCCGCTGAGTGTGTAACCCTCTGCGACGCGTTCAATTTGTCCGACAGGAGCGAATGAATCGCACACGAACGCGTCGGGATTTTTCCCCCATACTTCCTCTTGCAATTTTTCGGATGTGAACGCCATATACCAGTCATGAAATCCCAGGACTGAATAGATCCATCCGAGCGAGGCCGAGCCGCGCGCGATTTCGCGCCCTACATCCAAAAAGGTCATAGGATCTGCCTCGGCCCCACCATATTTGCGGTGACGGCACAGCTTCATAAGCCCAGTCTCACGCAGCTTCTCTACCACGTCGTCGGGCATACGTCGCTCTTTCTCTGCCTGCTCACGACGACTGAATGCAAACTCACCGACCTCGCGCGCTTGATCCAAAAGATTGGCCCGAGAAAGTTCGGCACTCAAAGGATTACGATCATTCATTTGCGTTGTCTCCACCGGTTCTGAGTCGTGGCATATTAGGTCTCTCATAAAATCTGCGTTTGGTTGGCATGCTATTAAATGGCGTCTTCATACCCAGCCGGGACCTCGCCCATCCTCAACGGAAAGCGTTCGATGGTAGGCGCGCTGAAAAAAGACGAGAGGCTTGGTATCGCGTTCAACAGCCAATTCGCACGGCGTAGCCAGCACAATCGTGTGGTCACCAGCTTCGACTTCACGCTCGAAAATGCAATCCGCCCACGCTAGGCAGCCGCGTAAGATATGCGCCTTCCCCTCGTCGAACATCACGTTTCGAAACTTGTCGACCGACCATCCCGATAGGGTCTGGCTCAAGCGTCGTTGATCACTGGCTAGAATATTTGCGGTAAAGCGCCCTTCAGCGCGCACCGCAGCCCAGGATCGCGAGCCTTTCGTCACCATGAAGCTGATCAGTGGTGGATCAAGCGATACTGATGAAAAGGTACCGACAACAAGCCCCACAGGGCCACTTGACGCTTTCGCGACGATTGCAGTTACACCCGTCGGCAGTTGACCGAAAAAATTGCGGTAATCTTGAGTGTCCATGGCTCATATCCTCACGCAGAGGCGACAAGCGCCGATCCATGAAATTTGAAAGCCGCGCCCGTCTCAACAAGGTGCAGCGCGTATGCAGAGAAAGCCGCATCATCGACTACAACATGCGTAGCCGCCACATTCATGTCGCGGAGCAGCTTCTCGAATATATTTGGGTTTCGCAGGGCTGCCAAACCTGATCGGTGGAAACCCAATTGCACGCACCTTAGAGCTAAAGCTGTTGCCCATGCAGCTAAAGCGCGCGGAAGTTGCCTTTCATTTGTCGACCAAGCTTGCACCCCTCCTAAAGCAGCCGCGTCAATTCGGGCGAAAAGCGAATGAGCTAGGGCCTCGACCGCCTGGAGCTCGACGACCGCCCTTCCGAGCTCAGCTAGGACCACTTCACGGTCTGCCGTGTACCGGCCCGGCAACGGCTTTGAAAAGCCCTTTTGTAACTCTCGAAGTGCCCGTCGAGTTACCCCAATGGCGAATGCGAGATGTTCATAGCTCTCTATATGCTCGACGTCCACCAGATCATATCGACGTTCACCGCGAAGTTGCCCATAGGGACGATCTTCACTGCCAGCGAGTTCTGCTGGCAGAAAATAGTCGGTGAGCTTGAAATCATTCGAGCCGGTGCCAGATAACCCAACCACCTTCCAAGAATCGAGCAGTTCTACATCGCGTGCTGCTATTGCAAATGGTAGGAGACGGGATGGGTCACGTTCGACATAAGCGGTTGCGTGAATCCAGGTCGCGTGATGGATCGAACTCGCCAAACGCCAAGTCCCGTTTAGAAGATAACCACCCTGTGTAGGTGTTGCTGAGCCTCCAGGAGCGGCCACAATTGAACAGTTGGGCACGCCTCTCGCGAATACGCGTTGGACTGCAGCAATAGGCATCGTTGCCCCAAGAACAGCCAAACCGTTGTTGGCAACCATCGTGCACCAGGCACTGGATGTGTCCTCGGCGGCAAGCGCCGCAATGAGCTCGATCTGAATAACGACTGGAAGTTCAAATCCACCTAGTTCGCGGCAAAGTCGCGTTCGCCAGAGGCCAGTAGAAGTCAGCGCCGACACGCTCTCCTCCACTAGCTTGCCCTGAAGATCCGATTGTGAAGCTCCGCGCGCTAACGTCTCCGCGATGGCGTCAATAGCATCGAGCAACTCACCCCGCACTGCTGCCAAGGTCCGGTCCGGTCGCAATTCTTCGCGAGCAATCGACGGGCGATTCGGATGGTCGTTCTGGCGCTCCTCGCCATAGGCCAGCTCTATAGGGTGATTAGTTATTACCAGATGATTCATCATCGTCTCCGCGCTTTTTTCACGATCTTCTTATACCGTTCCGTACGGTATTAATATAAACCAACGATGACACTAGTCAAGCTAAATCGTACAGTACAGTACAGTTAAGCAGTTGTCGAAATCGCTCTGCAATTGGCGCCGATCATATCGTTTACCATTACTTAGTACAAACCCGAACGCTTACCGGGGATCACGCTAGCGTGATTCGAAGGAACTTGTAGCGGAAGAGTGACCGCGCCCTATTTATACATCGTCATCCTGAATATTTTCTGTTGTGTTTTATAGAGCTGATCTCAAAGATTCTGGTTGATTCAAAGACATCGGCTCAGGGCGCCTTCGGATGCGATACCTACCACGGTCTACAAAATTAAATGACAGATATTTTCCAAGCGAATGCGGCCATACTTGCAAATCATTCGCCGATGCCGAGGCATGCTGTCAAAGCATCGTTAATGGGCGACTAGATATACTTGCACGATCTAGCGGAGGCGGCGTGCCAGCAAGGTGAAGCACCCCGCACATACGTCGTTTTTTACGCACTCACGGTGTTGACTAAGTCGACGACCCGCCCGGTCAGGCGCTTGATTCCCGTAGCCGGCCGCATCAACACACGCTTGTACAGAAAAGGAGAGAGGCCGTTCTAACCATGGTGTGTCAAGCCCCTAGGAAGGGCCGACGCCACTGAGTCGACCAGGATAAGTAGTTGGCGATTCTTGATTAATTTCGGATATGAATTGGAAGGTGCAATTTCAGATTTCTTCCGAATACGCTGAGCAATCAGCGAATGCGATAAGTGCACGGTCCCACAGGCATATCTAAAGGCTCGGAAAACTAACATTTTGATGAGGATTCGCTCTTTTTGCGTGACGCTGGCTAAAGCTCATCGTGATCGTTTCGGACTCTGCGACGAGTTCATCCGCGCTTCTTCATCAAAAGGCATTGGCGAGCTCCCTCG
>NZ_CAXTGZ010000358.1:0-6406 GCF_964243625.1 uncultured Caballeronia sp. | reverse complement strand
TATGAGTTGCACGTGAACAGTCAGGTAGACGCAGATCGCAAGCAGTTCGCGCTGCAATTCTCCAATACGGGTTCGCAAGGCGCGCACTTCTACGTGTACTCCGCGAACCGCACCGATGGCCCGTGGCGCTATACGGTCGAGGCCGGCAAGACGTTGCGTGAAACGTTCGATCTCAGCACGACTGCAGGCGTCTATGCATTCACGGTGTACGGACCCAACGGTTTCGTGCGCGAGTTCGCGGGCAATGCAGCGCAGTCGAAGGGCGGCGGTTTGTTCAACAAACCGGCTCATCCGGAAGTTGTCGCGCAGTACGACGTGGCGAACGGCAACGTGTTCCTGAAGTTCTCGAGCAAGGGGGGAGGCTTCGCGAAGTTATCGGTGATCGACAACGCCTACGGCGCGCAACCGCGACATGTGATCGTGCCGCCGCTCGGTTCGATCGAAGAGCCGTGGATTCTAGCGGCAAGCCATCACTGGTACGACCTGAGCATCACCAGTAACGACGACGCTTCGTTCGTGCGCCGTCTTGCCGGGCACGTCGAGAACGGCCGCACGAGTATCAGCGATCCGGCGGCGGTCGCGCCGGTGACCACGTTCGTCTGAGATTGCAATGCAATATTGATGTTGACGGCAAACCCTTAAGCCATTTATTGTTTGTCTCATGAACTCGCATCTCTTCGCCCTTACGACCGCGACCACCACGACCACCTGCACAGGCGGGTCGTCTGGAGGTCGCGCGTATTAAAGCTTGAATGTGCGATTCCAGAAGGCCCCGCCGGAAACGGTCGGGGCCTTTTGCGTTGTGCGGCCCTTCGCCCCTCCGTTCCGGTTTCAAAGATCAACCACGAAACGGAGTGCGTCATGAACGATATCGATCATCGTCAATTGGGTAGCAAGCTGGATCTTTTCCATCAACAGGACGATGGGCCCGGCATGGTGTTCTGGCATCCGCGCGGGTGGGCGTTGTATCGCGTGATCGAGGGTTACATGCGGCGTCGAATGCGTAGCGCGGGGTTTCGCGAAGTGCGCACGCCGCAACTCCTCGCGCGTTCGCTCTGGGAGCGCAGCGGGCATTGGGACAAATTCCAGTCGGGCATGTACTCGCTCAGCGACGCCGAAGAGCACCGCGCGTATTGTCTCAAGCCCATGAGCTGTCCCTGTCATGTGCAGATTTTCAAGCAGCGTATTCGCTCTTACCGTGATCTGCCGATTCGATACAGCGAGTTCGGCGCATGTCATCGCGACGAACCGTCCGGTTCGCTCGAAGGCCTGAAGCGCACGCGCGCCTTTACGCAGGACGACGCGCACGTCTTCTGCGCCGAGGATCAGATAGAAGCCGAAGTACGAAGGTTCTGCGATCTGCTTCGTGTGGTCTACGCGGATCTCGGCTTCTCCACGTTCAACGTCATGCTCGCAACGCGGCCCGAGCAGCGCGCGGGCGCGGATGACGTCTGGGATCGCGCGGAAGCATCGCTTGCAAAGGCCGCGGCTGCCGCCGGCCTGGACTTCGAGCTACGTCCAGGCGAAGGCGCGTTCTACGGTCCAAAGCTCGAGTTCCATCTTGTCGACAGTCGTGGCCGCAACTGGCAATGCGGCACGATCCAGCTTGATTTCGTGCTGCCCGATCGACTCGATGCGAACTTCGTGAATGACCACGATGAACACATACGTCCAGTGATGATTCACCACGCGGTACTCGGCAGCATGGAGCGGTTCATTGCGATGCTGCTTGAACATCACGAAGGCTGGTTGCCGCTGTGGCTCGCGCCGGATCAGGTCGCGGTGGCGACGGTTTCAGAGGCCAGCATCGCATACGGTCAGCGGGTGACGAACGCGCTGGAGGACGCGGGCCTGCGAGTCATGTTCGATGACAGGCCCGAGCGCCTCGAACGGAAGGTCGTCGATGCACGCGAGCAGCGCGTCCCGGTTTTTCTGACGGTAGGCAAGCGCGATGAGCAAGCTGAGACGGTATCGCTGCGATTCAGGGATGGCACACAAAACACGCTATTGATGAGCGACGGTGTTGAACGCCTGCGTGAATTGGCGCGCGTGCCGACTGTGGAACGAAGGTTGCGCATGTGATGCAGGAGCTTGCAATCAAAGACCTGCCGGAGAGACGTCTTGAGCACTTTTACCAACATCCTCAACAAGATATTTCCGCAAGATCATCCGGCGAATACAGCGTCGGCGGGCGCGACCGCGCCCGCTGCGCCGCCATCGCCGAATGCTGATCCCTCAAGCGGATCGACCGTCGCGGCGAGCAACGTCCAGCCTCCGGTTGCCGCGCTGCCGCCGGTCGATGTCGAAGCCGTACTGATCGAGCGGCAAGGGGGCGTCAACACGCAATTGAACTGGCGTTCATCGATTGTGGATTTGCTGAAGCTGCTCGATCTGGACAGTTCGCTGGATGCCCGCAAGGAACTCGCCGCCGAACTCAACTATCCAGGAAGCACCGAAGACAGTGCTGCGATGAATATATGGTTGCACAAACAAGTCATGCAAAAGCTTGCCGACAACGGCGGTCAGGTCCCCGCGGATCTGAAAAGCTGAAAAGATTTGATGTCATCGCATCATGAATCCGCAGCGCAAATGCACGAACAGGAGACAGGAGACGAATATGGTCAGGAAAAACGGCATGGACCCGGTCGAGCTGGGCATCGCGTTGATCGAGGAGCAGTTGCTCGCGCTCGTGCTGTATGCGAGCACGGTGGGAAGCTGGATCGACAAGGACAAGACGCCGCCCGATCTCGCTGCGGCCAACACCTTGCTCAGGCGCAAGCGTTCACGTTCCGAGCCGCAGACGCACATGGAAGACGGTACGCCCGGTGTTGAAGGTGAGGCGCTGGGCGTGGCGCAATCGTGGGCGGCGTTCCATCAGGACCCGCAACGCTTGTCCGTGGTGCTGCGGGTAGCGGGCACGAACGCAATTCTCGCGGTCGCCGATTTTTTCGAAGCGCACGACTTCTCCGAACTTAGAACGCCTGAAGTCCAGTTCCTGATGCGTCTTCGCGATGCCGCCACCAGCGGCAACACGTTTCGCATCGAGTCGGGCGAACGCATTCCGGTTGCATCGTTCAACGGTCTGGCGGTCTCGGACAAGCTGAACGGCTCGCCGCTGTTCGACGACGGCGTAACACCCGGCTTCGTCGAGTTCGGCGACATCGCCGCGCTGTTGCGTTATCTCGTCGATCACCTCCGTGGCGCACAAACCCTGATCAGCGACGGCGACGCCGGCTGATTCCACGCATCACACGGGCCGCACTCTGATGCGGCCCGTTTTCCGCTACATTCCCCGCCGTTCAGTCCCTCCATTCCCCCAAGGGTTTCCCCTCATTAATTCCCGCTTGACCAGTTCAATATGTCGTCTTAAATTCCGTACATGTTCCTACATGTACTTTTTAAAGGTGCAGGAAAGGAACAAGTCGCCGCGACTTGCGGCCTGCTTATTCATCGTCTCAATTCACGTCGCCCGCCATGAACATCCGCATTCCGGCCGCACTGGTCCTGATCTGTCTCGCCCCGGCGGCGAAGGCGCAATCGAGCGTCACGTTGTATGGCATCGTCGATGAGTTCGTGCAGGTGGTGAACACGGGCAGCGGTTATACGGGCGCGGTCGGTTCGTCGGGACAATGGGCGAGCCGCGTCGGCTTGCGCGGCACCGAGGACATTGGCGGCGGCAACCACATCAATTTCGATTTGCAGAATGGTTTCAATCCGAACGATGGCACCTTCGCATCGCCGGGAAGCATGTTCAACCGGCAGGCGTGGGTGGGCATTTCAGGCGGATGGGGTGAGGTGCGCGCGGGCCGCCAGAACTCGCCGATCTTCAACGATCAAGGCGGTCTCGACGCATTCGGCGCGGCCACGCAGGCATCCGGCTTCAGCAACTTGATGACGTTCACGGTGCGCACGAGCAATACGGTGTCGTACACGTCGCCGGTGATGGGCGGCCTGCAATTCAGCCTCTATTCGGGTTTTGGCGATGCCGGCGGCGTGCGCTCCGCAGGCTCCAGTTACCAGGCCGACGTGACTTACACGCATGGTCCGGTCGGCGCGGTTTTCGCGGCGCAGGCGGTCAAGAGCGCGGACGGCACCGCGACCGACAGAACCGAGGAAGCGGGTCTTTCGTATCAAATCGGCAAGACCACGCTGTTCGCCGGATGGAGCGGCTCGAAGTGGCGCGACATCAACCTTGACGTGAATGTTTATGGCGCATCGGCGCTCTATCAGTTCACGCCTTCGAGTGCATTGGCCGCGGGCTACACCTATCTCCACGATGAAACCGGGCAGGGCAATAACGCCAGCCAGATCTCCGCGCTCTATACGTATTCGTTGTCGAAGCGGACCAACATCTACAGCGCGTTGTCGTTCCTGCAAAACCGCGGGCAGGCGGCGTACCGGCTGGCGGGTTCGGCAAATGCCGGCTTGCCGCTTGCGTACAACGGCGCCGACGCGCGTGGCTTCCAGTTGGGCATCGTGCAACGATTTTAAGAGAAACATGTGCATACTTGTGCTTTTGCAGGGACCGGACGGTCCGGTTCCTGATGAGCACAGGGGTGGCAAATGGCAAAACGAGCAGTAAAAGCGGCGGAGGTCGGGCGTTCGAAGGCGCATATGGTCGCCGCCACGATCGAGCAGGAGATTTTGACGGGACGCCTGCCTTATGGGCAGCAACTGGAAAGCGAGAACGAACTGGTCGAGCGGTTCGCGGTCAGTCGCAACACGGTTCGCAAGGGACTCGATCTCCTGACCAATGGCGGATTGATTACACGCAAGGGCGGTATCGGTTCTTTCGTGACGTTCAACGGGCAGAACATCGACGGCACGCTCGGCTGGACCACCGCGATAGAAAAAGCAGGCGGCGCGCAAACGCGTTTGCTGCAGATCGCGCTGGTTGAAGACGAGACGCTCGCGCAGGAACTGAAGCTTGAGCGCAGCACGTTTGTCGCCATCGACCGGATGCGGGTGATGGGCGCCGAAGGGCTATGTATTTCGCTGGAACGCAGCCGTCTGCCTTTCAACGATGACCTCGCGGCGCTGCCGCTCGAAGGTCTCGTGGGCGGGTCGCTGAACCGGACGCTGATCGAGCATGGCATGGTGCCGCATCACGGCGAGCAGTGGGCGGAAGTAACTGGCCTGGAAGCTGCCGATGCACGCCTGCTCAAGCGTCGCGCGGGCACATCGTTCCTGCGTTCGCGGCGGCTCACGCGTGATCGGGAGGACCGCATTATCGAGTATGTCGTGAGCTTGCTGGACCCGGCTTTTTTTGCACTACACCTGGAATTCTGATGTCTTCGTCTTTGCATTCGACTCACCCCACATTGACCGATCGCGCCCGGGGCGCGTTCTATGGACTGGCATTGGGCGACGCGTTCGGCATGCCGACGCAATCGCTCAGCCGCGAACGGATCGTCGAGCAGTTCGGCCGTATCGACAAGCTTGAGAGCGCGTTTCCCGATCAGCCGATCGCACCGGACATGCCGGCGGGTTCGATCACCGACGACACCGAGCAGGCCATTCTCGTTGCGCATCTTCTCGCCGATAACAACGGCACGATCGAACCCCTCGCGTTCGCGCACGCGTTGATTGAATGGGAAGCGTCGATGAAGGCGCGCGGTTCGCTGGACCTGCTCGGGCCATCGACGAAACAGGCTATCGAACGCATCACCGCGGGTGAAGATCCGTTGCGCACGGGACGTTTTGGCACCACGAACGGCGCGGCCATGCGCGTGACGCCGGTCGGCATCGCGTTCGATCTGCGCCGGCAGGAACGGTTTATCGATGCAGTCGTGCAGTCTTGCGTCGTCACGCATAACACCACGCTTGGCATATCGAGCGCGGCGGCGGTGGCGGCGGCGGTATCGGCCGGGCTCAATGGCGCGACTCTGGGCGAAGCGCTTGAAGCCGGCATCGCGATGGCGCAAGCCGCCGAAACGCGCGGCTTCTGGGTTGCGGGCGGACGCATTGCGCCGCGCATTCGCCAGGCGCGCGAACTGATGCATCGAAGCGCAGAAGATGAAATCGTCAATGTGCTGTACGACGTGATCGGCACGTCGGTGGCATCGCAGGAATCGGTGGTCGCGACGTTCGCGCTCGCCTTCGATGCCGAGCGGCGCGGCAACAGCATCGAATCATCGTTGGGCAGGGCGGCGAGCCTCGGTGGCGACACCGACACCATTGCGGCCATGCTCGGCGCAATCCTCGGCGCGTGTGCGGGTTATGACGCGTTGCCGGCGAGTTGTATCGATACCGTCAGGCGTGTGAACACGCTTGATCTCGAACCGCTTGTCGACCGCTTGCTTGGACTGCGCGCCGCGACTGCCTGACGCGCTTTACCGCCTTTTACGTAGTTCCCTTTAATCTGGAGATCGGACTCAGATGGCTTCGTCACGCACGTCAAACAGCG
>NZ_CAXTGZ010000357.1:0-6418 GCF_964243625.1 uncultured Caballeronia sp. | reverse complement strand
GGCTCCGGCGGCCTGTTGTTCCTGCCATACCTGCTCGGCGAGCGCTGCCCGCACGTCGCCGCTGACGGCCGCGCCGCCTGGATCGGTTTGACATCGATGCACGGCGGTCCGCACCTCGTGCGCAGCGTCATGGAAGGCGTGCTGCTGAACATCCGTACAATCGCTGCGCTGTGTGTATCGTCGGGACTGGCTTGCGATGAAATCCGCGCATCCGGTGGTGCGATGAGCGAGCCGTTCTGGTCGCAGCTTCTCGCCGACGTGCTGCAGCGCGAAGTGACGACCGTGACGGGCGCAGCCGAGGGCGGCGCATATGGCGCGGTGCTCGCGGCGGGCGTGGGCAGAGGCTGGTGGACAACGCTCGATGAAGCCGTCGCAACGCTCGAAGTGACGAGCCGCACGGCGCCCGATCGCGCGCTCGATCCGCTCTATGCGTCGCGCTTCAGCACGTTCCGCGGCCTCTACGACGCGCTGCAACCGGTCATGGCACAGATTGCGGCAGAGGCCGCCCCGACGAATAAAAATGTCCCCTTGCAACCGACTTCTCCGATCGAGGCAACATGACAACAACTGACGCCGCCATTTCTGCCGGCACGCGGGTCGCCGGCATCGTCTTCGATCTCGACGGCACGCTCGTCGATACCGCGCCGGACATCACGAGCGCCGTCAATCGCATGCTTGCGACGCGCGGCTTGCCGCCGCAAGAGGTTCACTTCGTCGAACAGTTCATTGGCGAAGGGTCGTATGGCCTGATCGACAAGCTTTATAAAGGGCTTGGACTGACGCTCGACCAGGCGCGAGTCGCCGCTGATGTCGAGACCTATCTCACGCTCTACAAGCAGCATCCGATCGAATATTCGACGGTGTACCAGGACGCGCTACGCGCCATTCCCGCGCTTCATGCAGCGGGTATTGTGCTCGGCGTGTGCACGAACAAGGCGCAATTCCTGGCCGAAGCCGTGCTGAAGCATTTCGATCTTGAACGCTACTTCACGTCGATCGTCGGCGGCGATACCTTGCCCGAACGCAAGCCGCACCCGCAGCATTTGCTGACCACGCTGGAGCGCATGAACGTCGCGCCGGATCGGGCGCTTTACATCGGCGATACGACCATCGACGCGCAATGCGCGCGCGATGCCCATGTGCGGTGTTTCATCGTCGACTGGGGAACCGGGCCGGCGGTGAACGTGCCTGCTGCGTCGAGGCTCGCCGCGTTTGTCGACCTGCTTGCCATCAGCGCCGCGTCCGCCGGCGCGATCGTCCGGGAGCCCAATGAGAAATGACCTCTTGCGCCGGATCGCGCTTGAACGTCCCGAACTGACGGGCGCGAGTTCGCGCATAGCCGACGTGCTGCTGAGCTCGCCCGAAGCCGTGCTCAAGATGAGCATGGCGGAGTTGTCGCTGGCGGCGCAAACGAGTGACCCGACGGTCGTGCGTTTTTTTCGCAGGCTCGATTGCGCCGATTACCAGGACTTCAAGGTGCAGCTCGGCCAGGGGCTGATTCCGCAAGCGCCGTTCGAATACGAGTCGATCACTGACGCCGATACCCCCGAAAGCGTCTGCAGCAAGATCATCACGAACTCCCTGCATGCAATCCAGCGCTTCAACTCGGATGTGCAGGCAGCAGCCATCGACGAAGCGGCGAGCCGTCTTATCGATGCAAAGGGGATCTTTCTCTTCGGCCTCGGCATCTCCGAAACCATTGCGTTCGATGCCGAGCACAAGTTCTTTCGGCTGGGGCTTCATTGCCGCGTGGTGCTCGATTCGCAGAAGCAATTGCTGCTTGCGCCTACGTTGCGAAACGATGAAGTCGCCGTGTTCTTCTCGCATTCCGGATCGACCAAGGCGCTCGTGATGGCCGCGGGCATGGCGCGCCGCAACGGCGCCGTCACCATTGCCATTTGCGCGCCCGGATCGCGTCTTGCGCAAACCTGCGACCTCGCCATCGGCGTGCCTGCTTACGAGAACACCGAGCTCTACACGCCGCTCACCGCGCGCATCAACCATTTGCTGGTGGTCAACATGCTCGTTGCAATGCTCGGCCTGCGCCAGGGCCGCAAGCTACCCGATAACCTCGCGGCGCTCGACCCGTGGTTCACCGACAAATTCATGGATTGATTGATAAAGGAGACACATATGGGCACGCATATCGAACCGGGTTACGCAACGATGAAACCGGCATCGGCACAGGACGAAGCGAAACTGGCTTCGGGCATCAAGGCGATCGATCATTATCTGCGTCCGGGCATGAAGGTCGGGCTTGGCTCTGGCACGACATCGCACTGGTTCGTGCGGGCGCTGGCTGCGCGCGTCGAACGGGGCTTCGAGGTCGTGGGTGTGCCAACATCGAATGCAACACGTGAACTCGCGCTTGAACTCGGCGTGCCGTTGACGGATCTCGGCACGATCGATCAACTCGATGTCACCATTGACGGCGCCGATGAAATCGATCATCAGGGCAGCATGATCAAGGGGGGCGGCGCGTGCCTGCTGTGGGAGAAGATCGTGGCGGCGGCATCGAAGAAGATGGTCGCCGTCGTGGACGATAAAAAAGTCTTCGAGCGCCTCGGCCGCTTTCCATTGCCTATCGAAGTGATCCCGTTCGGATGGCAAAGCACGGAACGCCTGCTGCGCGAATTGTTCGTCAGCGCCGGTTTCGATAAAAGCGTGCGCATCACCACGCGCATGAAAAACGGCGAACGTCTCCTGACCGACAGCGGCAACCTGATCCTCGATTGCCACCTCGAAGCCATCGCCGATCCGATCTCGCTGGCGCCGCGCTTCAACGCCATTCCCGGCGTGGTCGAGAACGGTTTGTTCGTGGGTATCGCAAGCGAGATGATCGTCGGCCATGCCGATGGCAGCGCCGAAGTCGTCGTTGTCCGGGCACTGCCATGACCTCGGCCACGGAAAACACGCTCGACGCATTCAAGCTCGACGGCAAGCTCTGCGTGGTGACGGGCGGCGCGCAGGGGATCGGCTTTGCGATCGCAAACGGTCTGCGCGATGCCGGCGCGCATCTCGTGATCGCGGATCTGGACGCAGAACGTGGACAGGCCGCCGCGGATAAAGTCGACGGCATGTTCGTGCAAATGGACGTGACGAACTCCGCTTCCGTCGACGACGCCTTCAACAAGGTCGTCGCCCGGTACGGCACGCTCGATGTACTGGTGAACAACGCGGGCATCGTGCGCAATACCTCCGCGCTCGATACCGATGACCATGCGTGGCGCACCGTCATGGCCGTCAACCTGGACGGGGTATTCTATTGCTGCCGCAGCGCCGCGCGGTTCATGACGGAAAAGCGTGCGGGGAGTATCGTGAATATTGCGAGCATGAGCGGGTCGATTGCAAACAAGCCGCAGCCCCAGGCGTCTTACAACGCGTCGAAGGCAGGCGTGATTCATCTCACGCGTTCGCTCGCCGCCGAATGGGCGCCGTTTGGCGTGCGGGTCAATTCCATCTCGCCGGGGTATGTGGCGACCGAGCTGACCAAGCGCGGACTCGAAAACGAAGCGTGGCGCGATGCATGGATCGACGGCACACCGCTTGCGCGGCTCGCAAAGCCCGAGGAGATTGCGCCGGGCGTGATCTTCCTGGCATCGAATGCGAGCGCTTTCATGACAGGATCGGATCTCGTGATGGATGGCGGATATACGATCTGGTAGGCGTCAAAATCAATGGAGACAGAAATGGCGGCACAAGAAGCGGTTCACGCGCTGCGCGAGGCTTTGGGTTCGCAAGTGGTGCAATTGCCGGAGGAGTTCGGGGACCGGCGCGTGGTGGACTGGAGCGGACTGCCGGGCGGCGTGCCGCTTGCGGTGATCCGTCCGCGCGATACCGCAGAGGTCGCAAAAGCGCTGCATATCTGCTCGGAACATGGACAGCCGGTCGTGACGCAAGGCGGACTGACCGGGCTCGTGGGCGGCGCCAACGTGCAGGGCGGGGAAGTCGCGATCAGCCTCGACCGCATGAACAAGATCGTTGAAATCGATCCGGTTTCCAGCACGATGACCGTGGAGGCCGGCACGCCGCTGCAGGTCGTGCAGGAAGCCGCGACGGCTGCGGGGTTCTATTTTCCGCTGGATCTGGGCGCGCGGGGCAGTTGTTCCATCGGTGGGAATCTGGCGACGAACGCCGGTGGAAATCGCGTGATCAAGTACGGCATGATGCGCGATCAGGTTCTGGGGCTTGAAGCCGTGCTCGCAAGCGGCAAGGTGATCGGCGGCCTCAACAAGATGATCAAGGACAACAGCGGCTACGATTTGCGGCATCTGTTGATCGGCAGTGAAGGCACGCTTGCCATCATTACCCGTGCGGTTTTGAGACTGCGTCCGAAGCCGACTGCAACGGCCACGGCATGGTGCGGACTGCCGTCATACGAGGCCGTCACCACGCTGCTCTCGCGCGCTCAGGCACGGCTGGCGCCGGGGGTATCGGCGTTCGAAGTCATGTGGAAGGGGTACTACGACGCGGTGCTCGCCAACCTCGACACACTGCGCGCGCCGCTCGATGAAGCGCATCCATTCTATGTCCTGCTTGAGAGCGTCGGGACCGATCCGGTGCGCCACGCGGATGCCTTCGAAGAGTTCCTGGGCGAGATGCTGGAGGCGGGCGTGGTGAGCGACGCGGCGCTGGCATCGTCGGATTCGCAGGCTCTCGCGTTCTGGGCGATCCGCGATGCGCCGGGCGAATACCAGCGCTTCATTCCGAACCACGCGGCCTACGATGTCAGCTTTTCGATAGCGCAAGTCGGCGAGGCGGCGCAGCGCTGCGATGTGCGCTTGCGCGAACGCTGGCCTGACGCGACCGTGATGATCTACGGGCATCTCGGTGACGGCAACATTCATGTCGTGGTCGACGTGCCGGGCATGGGCAAGCACGATCACGATGAAATCGACGACGTCATCTACGATGTCACACGCGATTTCCACGGATCGATATCGGCGGAACACGGGATCGGCACGAAGAAAAAACATTTCCTGCACTTCACGCGTTCGGACAACGATATCGAGTCGATGCGCGCGATCAAGGCCGCGCTGGATCCGCACGGACTGCTGAATCCGGGGAAGGTTTTTTAGGGTAGCGCTTGTGGAGCGCAAAAGCGTAGTGTTGCAAGACGTCGTGCGTTGCGTTTCTCACGTTTCGCATTCAATGTCCTTTCTCTCTGCTGGAACGCATCCGCAGTTCTCTGTTTTGGGTTACCCGTAGGTGACGGCATGTACCCACAAATGCTTCAGGGTTCTTATGCTTAAAAGATGAGAAAGAGCATCGGCGAGCACGGCGCATTGCACGCCGTGCCTTCGTAAATGCAAGCAGGTCAGCCGCTCAGAGCAGCACTGCCTGTTGCAGCATTTCCAGCGCCTTGGCTTCGTCGAGAAGACCGGCCCGCGCCTTGCCCGCCAGCGTCTTGAGCAGCGCTTCGGCTATCGGTTGAATGCCCTGCAGATGATCAAGGCGCGTGGTCGATACTGGAGCCGGTTGCATCGGAGGAACGTCGACCGCCAATTCGGCCTGCACCGGCTCGTTGACCGGTTCGGCAGGCGTTACGTGTTGTACGCGTGCGGTATGCTTCGCCTCGTCGTGTTCTCCGGCGGAGCGACGCAACGGCAGCAGCAACGCCGTCACCGATGCCGGGATTTCCGCCGCCGTGCGCGCCACATCCAGCCAGCCCGCTGGCAATCCGAGCCGTTCGGTGAAGCGGTTGGCCTCGTTGTCGTCAAGGCGTTTCTGGCCGTGCAGCCGATGCGCCATGTTCGATCCGCTTAACTCCATCAGCGCGCTCAGCCGCGCTTTCGATCCATTGCGCGATGTCAGCACATGAAGATTCGCGCGGCGGATCTTTTCGACCGAAGCGTCCTCGGCCGGCAGCAACGACTGTTGAAGGCCGGGCTTCGAGGGCGCCTGTGTTTTCTTGGGCGATGGGTTCATTGCGGGCTTCTCCGCAACTTTCCCGGCCTGCGCGTGAACAGGGTTCTTCTTCCGCATTTCTGCTTCCTTGGGCAAGTGCTCGCTCGATGTGTTTTCCGCATTCGCCTGCATGAAATCCAGCGGCGACTTCAGCCGCGTGACGATCTCCGGGGCAAGCACAGGGTTCGGTTGATCGAAAAAACCATCGGGCAGACCAAGCGTTGTTTCGATATGAAAAGCAGTTTCGGGCGTGAACCCGACGCCGTTCACGAGTTCAGCCACGCGCGTGAGATTCGAGTCGAGGCCCAGCGCAATATTCTCGGCGCCGACGGCATCGACCAGCAACTTGAATGACCGCGTCTTGAAGATGGACGCGGTAACCTGCGCGTTTGCGGCATCGCGAGACGGCTGACCTTTCGCGAAGGGTTTGTTTTCGTGGCGGGACGTCGTTTTCGAAGGGCGGCGCGGTTGACGTGGACCGTTCTCTCGAGATCCCGAGTTTCGGCCATGC
>NZ_CAXTGZ010000356.1:0-6420 GCF_964243625.1 uncultured Caballeronia sp. | reverse complement strand
CTGCGCGGGCGTCTAGATGTGACGCGCCAGTTCACACGTCTTGCGGCAACGCCGACGCCAGTGCAAACGTCACACCAACACCACCCGCTACCAAGGCAATTCCGATCACGACTAACAAAGCGATGCTCATTTCCGGCTCCTAGTGGTTAACCTCAAGAGCCTTCAGTATATGTTGCGTCGCAGTGCGACGCAACATATTTCGTATGTGATATATCAGAAACAACAGCCCTTCCTTGATGGAAGTTTAAGCGGCTTTCCGGGAGCGTGTGAAGGATTCAATTGTTTTGATGCGCGGACGCGCCGTGCCTTGATTCACGCCCTCGCGCAGCTTGATAAGCGCGAGCACCGCATCGATCATTGGCGTCTTTACGCCAAGCTTTCGGCCGATTTCCTGAACGACGGTTACGATCGGATCGATTTCCATTGGCCGACGGGCTTCGCAGTCGAGCAGCATCGACGTCTTGTGCGAACCCACGGCGCCTGCGCCATCGATGCGCTTTTCGATATCGACACGAAAATGCACGCCAAGGCGTTCCGCGATTCCCTGCGCTTCCAACATCATGCTGCGCGCCAGATCGCGCACGGCCGGATCGCTGGTCAATACGTCGAGCGTCGCGCCGGTCAGTGCGCTGATCGGATTGACGCAGACACTTCCCCAGAGCTTGAGCCAGATTTCGTCGCGGATGTCGTCGCGCATCGGCGCTTCCATGTCGGCGGCGGCCATGATGTCGTGGAACGCCTGCAGTCGCGGCGTGATCTGGCCACCGGGCTCGCCGATGGGAAATTTCTTGCCATGGACATGGCGGATCACGCCGGGCTCGAGAATGATGGCAGCGGGATTGAGCACGCAGCCAATCGCGCGCTCGGGTCCGAGGATCTGCCATTGGCGACCGCCCGGATCGACGCTTTCAAGTGTCGTGCCCGACAACGCGCCGCCATGATCGTGGAAGTACCAGTACGGCAAGCCGTTGACGGCGGTGATGACGGCGGTATCGGGGCCAAGTAATGGCGGCATCTGGTCGACGACACCCGGAACCGAGTGCGCCTTCAACGCGATGATCACGAAGTCCTGTGCTCCCAGTTCAGCAGGATCGTGGGTGAATCGGGCCTTGACGGTATGCTCTTGTCCTTCGATTTGCAGACGCAGGCCGTTAGCTCGCATCGCGGCGAGATGCGGCCCGCGTGCAACAAAGCTGACGTCCGCGCCAGCTCTCGCAAGCTGCGCACCCATGTAACCGCCAATCGCACCCGCTCCGTAAATGCAGATTTTCATCGTCGTCTCCTGAATCTTTTATCTTTCTGATATACAACATATTAGATTTCAGTATTGGACAGCGTTCGCGAAAGCGCAAGGACAATGAACAATAAAAAAGCGCGGTCCTGTCGAGGGAGCCGCGCTTTTTTAAAGGTTGGAATGAACGCTCAGGCGTCAGCCGTTTGCAGCAGTTTGTGCTCCTCGCGATATGACGAAATAACGTGGGTCCAGATGCGTCTCGCTTGCGATTCCAGCGTACGTTCCCGATGCTTCGCGAGCACGATATTGCGGCTCACCGGCGGCGACAACCGCACCGCTTGAACCAGCGCATGCGCCGGCGCGGGCCAGGCGTGCATCGGCTGGATGCCGATCCCGAGACCCGTCGCGACCATCTGCACGATGCTCGCCGCTTGCGTCAGGCGCTGCACCCTGACGTTCGATACCCCTTGCTGGCCAAGCGCGTCGGCGATCATGTCGGCGCTGCCGGCGGTATCGTCGAGAAGGAACAGGTCGGCGCCGCTCAGCTCGCGCCATCGAACCGTTGCATTCGATGCCAGCGGATGACGCGCCGGCACAATCGCGCAAAAGGTATCGGAGAACAGCGTCTCAGTGGACAAGTCGCGACTTTCCTGCGGCTCGATCAGGATGGCCAGATCGGCGTCGCCCGAACGCAGCATGTCGAGCACGCGGTCTTGCGGCGCGTCGTGCAGCTTGAGCGTGAGATTCGGATAGCTCGCCCGGCAGGACGCAAGCAGCGCCGGAACGACCGAAGCAACCACGCTTGCGCTGCATGCAATCGATACCGCGCCGCTTTCCGCCGTCGATACCTCTTGCCCAAACCGCAGCGCGACTTCGAGTTCATCGACGAGGAGCGCGATGCGGGGAAGCAAGGCGCGGCCCGTATCGGTGAGCGCGACGTGGCGCGTGGTGCGATCGAAGAGCCGCAAGTCAAGCAGCTCTTCCAGTTCCCTGATGCTGCGGCTCGCCGCCGATTGCGTCACGCCGAGCGCGTTGCCGGCCTGCGTGAAGCTCCGGTGTTCGGCAAGGGTGACGAACAGGCGCAACTGCTGCAAGGACACGCCGGACCCCTTCAGCCCTGCTTCGGCGGCGAGATTCCTGCTCATTGCGCCGACGAATTGCGCGGTGTTTCGGACCAGGCGGTCTGGAACGAGGCGGCATCGAGCCGGCTGGATTCGGCCACCGTATTGTCGATCCAGCGCTTTCTCATCGGCGCCAGGACGAACTTGGCGCACAAACCGGCTGCAATCGAGATGGTCGCCGTCGCGATGAACACCGCATCCCACGAACCGATCGCCGACAGCACCGACGCCAGCGGCACCAGCATGGAAGCCGTGCCCTTCGCCGTGTACAAGGTGCCGGCGTTGGCAGCGGCGTACTTGCTGCCGAATGTATCCGCGCAGGTTGCAGGGAAGATCGAGAAGATTTCGCCCCAGCACAGGAACGTGATCGCCGCGAAGAACATGAAGAGATACGGGTTGTGGCCAAACTCCATCAGCCCGAGCAACGCAATCCCTTCGCCGATAAAGATGAAGAACATCGTGTTCTCACGGCCGATCTTGTCGGAGATCCAGCCGCACAAGGGACGCGTGAAACCGTTGCAAAGGTTATCGATGGAAAGCGCCATCGTAAGCAGCGGCAGCGTGACGCCGAGAATGCTGACCGGCATCTTGGCGAAGCCGTATTCCTTCGCGATCGGACCGAGTTGCGCCGTGGCGATCACGCCGCCGGCAGCCACGAACACGAACATCAGGTAAAGCACCCAGAACAAAGGCGAGCGGACCATCTGCCCCGTCGTGTAATCGATCTTCGATGCCACCACGCGCTTCGCCGGAACCGCATGTGCAGGCGGACGCGGACGCACCAGCATCAACGCAAGCAGGAAGATGCAGACGCCCTGGAAGATGCCAAAGAACATGAATGCGTGTTCATAGCCCGAGGTCTGGATCATGTTCGAGATGGGGATCACCGTGACCGCCGCACCTGCGCCGAAACCGGCTGCCGTCAGGCCCGCTGCAAGACCACGCTTGTCCGGAAACCACTTGAGCGCCGTGCCCACGCACGTGCCGTACACGCAGCCGGCGCCGATCCCGGCGATGACCGCCGCGATATACAGGTGGTAGAGGCTAGTGGCGTTGGCATCGATGATCCAGCCAATCGCCGCGCAAATCGAGCCGCCGATGACAACCGGACGCGGGCCGAATTTATCGACGAGCCAACCTTCGAGCGGCACGAGCCACGTTTCCGTGACGATGAACACCGTGAATGCCGTTTGAATCGCGGCCTGTCCCCAGTGGTGTTTTGCATCCATTGGGACAACGAACAAGGTCCACGCGTATTGCAGGTTCGCAACCAGCCCCATGCAAATGATGCCGATGGCAAGTTGCGCCCATCGGTTGTTATGCACCCCGCGTTTCGGGTTGCTTCCGGCGGGTGCCGTGAGCGTATCTGCGTTTGCCATGTCTGTCTCCGTTATGTATCGGCGCTCGTGCGGCGCGTAATCGACTGCGGCTCAACGGTGTCATCGGGTTGCATGCGTCTTTTGCGCAAGTTCCACCTGGCACCGGTGCGAGAGTTGGTTTTTGGTCGGTCAGGGTCCTGGTTCAGAGCCCCACGCAGCGAGCTGCAGCCGCGAATGAAACACCGGCCGAAGGACTGAGGGAGCTGTCTGGGAAATCATGTAAAGGCACATCCAGTGTTCTTTTGTTGAGCGGACCGGAACGCTTGGCTGCACCGTGCCGGAGGTCTGTGTTTCTTCGCCCTTCTCCGCTCGCTTCATGGCGCCTTGTCCGCTATCACCTTACGGAACTGGCGCACGTTGAAAGCATGCTGCGGGAGAAAAACGATTAGGGAAAGTTAGAAAAATTTATTGTATAAATTCAGGATCGTTTATGGATGGAGACATGGTGATGATGCGCAACGCGACGTTCAGGCAACTCAAAATATTCGAAACCGTCGCCCGAAGACTCAGCTTTTCCCGAGCCGCCGAGGAGCTCTACCTCACGCAGCCGGCGGTTTCCACGCAGGTGAAGCAACTCGAGGAGCACGCCGGCCTGCCGCTCTTCGAGCAGCTCGGGAAGAAGATCTACCTGACGAGCGCAGGGGTCGAAATGCTCCATCACAGCCGCGCAA
The DNA here is from genome assembly GCF_964243625.1 of uncultured Caballeronia sp. Lineage (NCBI taxonomy): Bacteria > Pseudomonadati > Pseudomonadota > Betaproteobacteria > Burkholderiales > Burkholderiaceae > Caballeronia > uncultured Caballeronia sp. Next base: position 2,015 of record NZ_CAXTGZ010000356.1, on the reverse strand, counting down.
TCCTCGAACAATTCCGCGAAGCCGACGACGCCATGGCCCGTCTTAAGGGTATTTCCGGAGGCACGCTCAACGTGGCGGTCATCAGCGCGGGCGATTATTTTTTCCCGCGCCTGCTCGCCGAATTCACCAAGCGCAATCCCGACGTCAAGCTCAACCTCGCGGTGCATAACCGTGAGGAACTGCTGCACCAGCTCACCGACAACCTCACCGACCTGGCCATCATGGTTCGGCCGCCGAAGGACATGGACACCGACAACGTGTCTTTCGCGCCGCATCCGTACGTGATCGTCGCGCCGCCGGATCATCCGCTGGTCGGCGTAAAGAACATCCCGCTCGAGTCGCTCTCCGAGGAGCCGTTCATCGTGAGAGAACGGGGTTCGGACACCTGGAATTCCATGGAAGAAGGGTTTGCTGGAAGGCTCAAGTCGCTCAACGTCGCCATGGAGATCACCAGCACGGAGACCATCAAGCAGGCCGTGATCGCGGGCATGGGCATCAGCTTCCTGTCCGCTCACACCATCGCCATGGAACTGCAGGTCGGGCGTCTTGCCGTGCTCGATATCAAGGGTTTTCCCGTCATGCTCAACTGGTATCTCGTGCATCGCCACAACAAGCGCCTTCCGGCCGTAGCGGCAGCGTTCAAGCAGTTCCTGATCGATGAAGGTGCGGCGCAAATCTCGGCGATAACGCATATCGGGTAAACCATTTATTAGGCATTCTGAATAGTCACGGTAAAAAACTGTGACTATCGTCTATGGATCATTTTTTCTATCCTGCAGTTAAGCAACACGGCCAACCAGGAGACAAACCATGATCCGTTCACAAGCCACCACCGCCGCCGACGAGCGCGAACTGCAAACGCAACTCTGCGCATACAACAGCGCCTTCGAAGAACTCGACCTGATGTTTCGCTGGGACGCCGATACGCTCAAGGCACTCTCCGGTGCACCCAACGACCAGGCGCGCATTGCGCGCTACATCGAAGTCCACTGCCCGCATCTGCTAAAGGCCTACAGTGCGGAATTTCTCTGCCAGGCCATCGTCGACACGAAAAACGCCTACTACGACGCCTGCAGTGCCACGACCATCGCTCGCGCCGACGACACCCGCGGCGCCAAGATGTGGCGTCCCGAGTACGACACCGCGCGTGCAGCGGCTTGATCTACCGGAAACGGCCAGCTAGATGACAGCAGGCCGTCTTCCTCGTGCGCCCTTCAACCGCCCGGTTTGCCTTCGAGTTCGGCCAGACGTTTCTTCAGGTTGCGTTCTTCGGTGAAGCGGGTGGTTTCGTCGCGGATGACGGCGACGATGCCCGTCACCACGGCGTCCGGTCCCGCCGAATGGAGCAACGCGACCGTGAACGCAATCGATAAAGTCCGCCCGTCCTTGTGCACGGCCGGCACGCGCAACACGTCGTGGCCGTAGCGCGTTTCGCCGGTTGCCATGGTCTTTTCGTAGCCCGTCCAGTGACGTCCTCGCAATCGCTCGGGAATGATGATGTCGAGCGAATGGCCGAGCGCTTCATTGGGCGTGAACCCGAACATGCGCTCTGCAGCGGGATTCCATAACGTGATGGCCCCGCTTGCATCGGAGATCACGATGGCGTCGCCGATCACGTCGACCAGTTGTTCGAAATCGATTGGGGATGTTTTTGTATTCACAGCGCTGCTCATGGTCGAAGCACCCTGGTTGAAACATGCAGCGCTGTGAGTTCGTGAAAACCCACAGCGCCGCAGTTACGCGTTCAAACCGCCTGAGCGTCGTGCAGCTTGCTGATCTGGTCGCTGCTGTAACCGAGGCTTGCAAGCACTTCGTCCGTGTGTTCGCCGAGCAAAGGTGACGCCGTGATGTCCGGCTTCATGTCGGAGAACTTGATCGGGCTGCCCACGGTCAGGTACGAGCCGCGTTCCTTGTGCGGCACTTCCGTGATCGTGCCGCTCTCGCGCAGCGACGGATCGTTGGCCAGTTCCTTCATCGTCAGGACTGGTGCGCATGGAATGTCGAACTTGCGCAGA
>NZ_CAXTGZ010000355.1:0-6422 GCF_964243625.1 uncultured Caballeronia sp. | reverse complement strand
CGGCACCATCACGCACGGCAAGCCCGTACAAACCGATGCCGAACTTATCAACGGAGAGGGTCCCGCAGAGAACCGCCGGATCGCCGCGAGCCTTGCCGCAAGATCGGATCATCCGGTGTCGCAATCGATCGCGCGATCGGCGCAAGAGGATCTAGTCGAGCTTCACATGGTCGATGAATTCGAGGCCATTGCCGGACGCGGCGTGCGCGGGGTGATCGAAGGCCGCTCGTATTCGCTCGGCAATCATCGGCTGGTGGAGGAATCCGGCTTGTGTTCGCCTTCTCTTGAACTGCGCCTCGAAGCACTCGAGCGCCAAGGCAAGACCGTCGTTGCGTTGAGCAACGAACGCGAGGTGCTGGCGCTCTACGCCGTCGCCGATACGGTCAAGGACACGAGCCGCGAAGCAATCGATGATCTGCATAGCCTCGGCATTCGTACCGCCATGCTGACGGGCGACAATCCGCACACAGCGAAGACGATCGCGCAGCAAGTCGGTATCGATGAAGCACGCGGCAATCAGCTTCCCGAAGACAAACTCAAGGCGATCGTCGATCTCGGCGCCGATGGGTCGGTCGTCGGTATGGTGGGCGACGGCATCAACGACGCCCCGGCGCTTGCACGCGCGAACATCGGCTTTGCGATGGGCGCCATGGGAACCGACACAGCCATTGAGACCGCGGACGTCGCGCTCATGGACGACGACCTCCGCAAGATTCCGGCGTTCGTGCGTTTGTCAAAGGCGACGCACGTCATCCTGGTTCAGAACATCGTGCTGGCGCTCGGGATCAAGGCGGTGTTCCTGACGCTGACGCTCATCGGTTTGGGAACGATGTGGATGGCCGTTTTCGCCGATGTCGGCGCGAGCTTGCTGGTGGTTGGTAACGGGTTGCGGTTGTTGCGCAAGTAGCGGTGATTCCGAGCGCCCGTATCCGTACGGGCGGTAGAGGCAACTCGCGAGCGAGTCCTCAATAAGAGAAATCCGATTTAATTGAATCCGTTGTTTTCGGCTCCGGCTGATTGTCGGTTTTGACCTATTTAGTTCATCTAGCGGTATTTTGTCGGTCGACAAAGATTAGCAATACAAACAGACCGGATGAACAAGAATAATTATCGGCTTATATTCAGCCGACTGAGGAACATGCTCGTTGCCGTCGAGGAAACCGCCACGACAACGGGCAAGGCAGCGGGACAGAGTTCGGTACGCAGCGGGGAATCATATAGTGCGAATTTCACGCTGCGACAGATCGCGTTTGCTGCTCTTGTGTTACTTGGCGTGCTCCCCTCGTGGTCGAGCGCGCAAATCGTTCCGGGTGGTGCTAACGCACCCGGCGTCATCGCCACGCAAAACGGACTGCCTCAGGTCAACATCAACCGGCCATCGGGCGCCGGTGTTTCGATGAATACCTACGGCCAGTTCGATGTTCAGAAGAACGGCGCCATCCTGAACAACTCGCCGACCATCGTGCAGACGCAGCAGGCGGGCATGATCAACGGCAATCCGAACTTCGGTCCCGGTCAGTCTGCGCGCGTCATTGTCAATCAGGTGAACAGCAGCGCGGCGAGCCAAATCAATGGGCGTCTTGAGGTCGCCGGGCAACGTGCCGAGGTGGTGATCGCTAATGGCTCGGGCATCAGCGTGAACGGTGGCGGATTCATCAACACGTCGCGCGCAATCCTCACGACCGGTTCACCGAACTTCGCACCCGACGGCTCGCTCTCGGGCTTTAACGTCACGCACGGCAACATCAGCGTGCACGGTGCGGGACTGAACGCGGCGGATACGTAACCACACGGCTCCTGGTGCCCGAGCAGGACCTCTCGAAACGCACGCTCGCCTTCGCGCTAGTTCCCGGCCTCGTGCGCCAGCTCCGTTTCGCCGACCCCGACACACGCGGTACCGTCAAATCCGCGTTCCCCGCCCGTGACGGCGATCTGTTGAACTTGCGCGACCTCGAACAAGGTCTCGAGCAAATGAAGCGCGTCGCATCGCAGGACGTGGACATGAAGATCGAGCCGACCGGCAATCCCGGCGAAAGCGACGTCGTCGTGACCGTCAAGCGTTCGAAGCCATGGAGCTTCGTTGCATCCATCGATAACTCGGGCACCGACGCGACCGGCAAATGGCAAGGCAACATGAGCCTCGGCATCGATAACCCGCTCGGCCTGAACGACGTCTTCACGGTAGGCGCAAATCAGGACCTGTCGTTCGGCAACAAGTCGCTCGGTTCGCACGGCTTTAATGGTTCGTACTCCGTTCCATGGGGATACTGGCTAGCGACGCTTTCTGGAAACACGAACACCTACTACCAGCAGATCGCGGGCGTCAACCAGACGTTCGTAACGAGCGGCAATTCGCAGACCGCCGTGCTCCGACTGGCGCGCGTGCTGAGCCGCGGCCAGAGCGATGTGTTTGGCTTGGAGTTTCAGCTAATCAAACGCTTTGGCGAAAGCTTCATCGACGACACCGACATACCGCAACAGCGGCGCAACAACACGTTCATAGAAGCTGGCCTCACAGACCGTCATTACTTCGGAGCCTCGCAGTTCGACGGAACCCTCGCGTACCGTCAGGGCATCGGTGGACTAGGCGCGACAGATGATCCGCTGCCCAACGGTCCGACATACCGCTTTCACATGGCCGTGCTCGATGCGAATCTTTTCGTGCCGTTCGCCGTTGCCAAACAAACATTCCGCTACATTACGACGCTACACGCGCAGTTCACCAACGACACGTTGCTCTATCTGGACGATCTGACCATCGGCAGCCGATACACCGTGCGTGGCTTCGACGGTGAAACGATGCTCGCCGCGGAGCGAGGGTTTTACTGGCGCAACGAACTGCAGTGGCCAGTTTTGCAGACGGGACAGACGTTATACGCAGGCATCGACTACGGGCGCGTGTTTGGACCAAATACGGCATTTCTCGCAGGGACTCAACTAGCAGGTGCGGTGATCGGCATTCGAGGCGGTCTGCCGTCGCGCTTTGTTGGACTTTCTTATGACCTGTTCGTCGGAACACCAGTCTATAAGCCCAGCGGATTTCCGACCTCGCGCGTGACGGTCGGGGTGCAGGCTACAGCGCAGTTCTAACAACCCGGCACGTATCACAACTACACCACACCCACTGCCCCGAAGGGCGTATTCAGAAAGGAATAGCAACATGTTAAACTTAAGGTATCCAAAATATAATGTTTCGCGCAAGGCTACAATAGCGACAGCCTTGGCGCTCGTTGCCATGTTGACTGCCTGCGGCGGTGGCAACAGTGACAACCCTTCCTCCACCTCGAACACGGCCCTGACGCCATCCGGTTCTCCGGATACTTCTGCAGCGGACACAGCGGCCGCAAACCCGAGCTTCTTTGATGGCATATTTCTGGATGGCACCGGTGCGGGCTATTATCAGTTCGCCGCAAACTATGCAGATGCGTTTTATCCGACAGCTACCGGGCAGGTACGCATTTACGTGACTGCAGACGCAAACACGAACTTCAGTACGACTCCTACAGCCATCCTCGGCCCGTATGTCGCGAGTAATCAAGGACTCTACCTCACGGCCGAGGGCCTATTCATATCGTCCGGTCCCGAATCAAGTGGACTCGGCGGTGCCCGCATCTTCCAGCAACTGCCACAGGGCTATCAGTGGGGGCCGAATGGCATATCGGCGCCGCTTTACGAAATCACGCTGACTGCAGAGGATGTAGCGGGACAACGTGTCAGTTATGTAGCAGGACGGGACGAGGCAGGAGGCAACGGCCTGACTGTCTTGCTCGGCAGTGACACGACCCCGATGCCCGCTGGCGCGCAGACCTATCGCCAGACCGCCAAGGTGTTGGTTTCTCACGTGTCCTTCAACACCGCGAGCAGGGTCAAGGTGTTCACTACGCTGGAACAGACTCAGGCGTACTACGGCGGCACAGTCCAGACTTTGGGCGGCTATCGTTATCTGCTCACGAGCAACCAACAAGCATATGCCGAATACAACGGCGCAGTCTATTTTGCCGCGGTTCACAACGTTGGAGACGTAGACGATGCGATGCCCTCGGGCTACAACAAAATCGCGGCCGATTTCCTCGTGCAAGAAGAACTGAAAACCGGCTTGCCTCATTGAGATGGCGCCTCGCAGAGACGGCACGGTTTCAGCGAACCGGGGAAATGCATTAACCAACCCTTCACCGCGTCACGTTGGACGCACACATCGACAGGACAAGGGGCAGTTTTCCTAGGGAACGTTGGTTTCGTTACGCGGCGAGGCTTGGCGAAACGTCGAGGAATGGATGTGAGCGGATCTCTCAATCGGACCAATTCTCACAACCGCCCCTGATTCTCCGCCACCAATCGCCGGGCCGTCTCGACCCCGCCCTGCATATCCAGTCTCAACGAAGCAAAAGCCGCGCGTTTGACATCGTCGGGAAGGGCCCAGTCCCATTTTTCGTTCTCGACGTTCTGGATCACGCTCAACGCGCGCGTCAAATCGGAAGCCGTGCGCGTACCGATCTTCTGCAGCACGCTCATCACCGTCTCGAACTTCGACCCGGTGATGCTCACAACCGCCCCCTGGTTCCAGGCATCGAGATTTTCAGCGCGCAGCAGCACGACCAGCGCGTCGTTCACCCAATCACCCGCCCACGTCGCAAGCATGACGTGATTGCCTTCGCCAAATATCGACTTGTTTGCCAGATCGGCCGCGGCAAAATACTTGCGGCCTTCTTGAAGAAGCTTCGCCGCTTTTGTATCGATGAAAACCACCGGCTGGTCATCCGCCAGAACGCGCTTCATCTCGCGGCGAACTTCGTCGTGGACCATCGCGCTGGCGCCATCGAAGACAGGCGGCGCGCCGCCACGATCCGCCGATACAAACACCGTCTTGCGCTCAGGATCGACTTCCAGCACACGCCAGCGCTGACCGCCGAAGATGATGCCCTGCCCCGGGATCAAAGGACGCGCGACGGGCAAGGATCCAAGCTGCTTGCTGCCGGCCACGATACGAAATTCGTCATCGCTGGAAAACGATGCATAGAATTCGTAGTGGTTGACCAACTTCTCGCCGCGCACGCCATGCAGAAGCAAGCCGCTTTTCTCCTGCACGATCAGGTCGGCTTTGCCGAGGCTGCGCAGGATGGCGGCGAACGTGGGTTTATCGATCATGTCGAAGGGACCGTTTTCGACCAGCGTCTCCCACAATCCTGTCGCCGTCGCGCCGCCGCGTTCCGCGATCACGGACATCACTTGCTGCACAAAAGTCGATGCATGCAGACCACGCGCCCTCGGCGGTTCGACCCACTTTTTCTGCAGCAGGAAAACGCCGGCTATCGACTGGACGAGCCCTTCACGGATGCGATCGGAGAAACCGGAATGCGCGTGAAGTTCGGCTTCCACGCAGTAGCTGCGCAGGATCGCCGGCTCGTCTTTGCGGCGTCCCGAGCGTCCTAATCGCTGCATGAGCGCAGCCACCGATGGCGGCGGCCCCACTTGCGCGACACTTTTCACCGCGCCAATGTCGATACCAAGTTCAAGCGTCGATGTACACACCGCCGTCGCTGGCCGGTCGCCCGAACGCAGCGCGTTTTCGGCGTCTTCGCGCAGCTCCTTCGAAAGACTGCCGTGGTGCGGCCAGAACTCGTTCGGATGACCGTCGCGTTCGCATGCGCGGCGCAACAGGTCGGCATAAAGCTCGACCTGCCGCCGGCTGTTCGGGAACACGAGGTTGTTTGCACCACGCAGCGCGAGGTACATCTGGTTCGCGATTTCAAGCGTGCTGCCAGGCACGGCGTCTTCGAGTTGCGGACTGCGGATATCGGGTTGCGCGTCAACACGCGCCGGCGTCTGCACGAAGCCCTTGATGATGAGCCGTATCTCCCGCGAACTCCCTTTCGACTCGATGATCTCAACCGGCTTCTCCGCCTTCGGCCTCAGAAATTGCGCGGCAAGCTGCATGTCGCCGAGCGTCGCCGATAATCCCACGCGCGGCACGAATCGGCCGCATACGCGATCCACGCGTTTGAGCAGCGACTGCAGTTGCATGCCACGCTCGGAGCCAATGAACGCATGCAGCTCATCCACGACGATGTATCGGAGGGAACCGAAGGTGTTGGCAAGCGAAGATCCGCGCGTGACGAACATGGCCTCGAGCGATTCGGGCGTGATGAGCAAAATGCCCGATGGCTTCTTCAAGAAACGCTGCTTACGGCTCGCCGATACATCGCCATGCCACCCGACTACGGGAATCTCCAGCGTCTCGCACAAACCCTCTAGCCGCGACCACTGATCGTTGATCAATGCCTTCAGCGGGCTGATGTACAGCACGCTGGACGCGACGGGTTCATCGCGCAGCAGGTTCGAAAGGATCGGGAAGAACGCCGCTTCGGTTTTGCCGGCGGCTGTCGCTGCGGCAATGATCACATCGCGATCCGCGTCGATCACAC
>NZ_CAXTGZ010000354.1:0-6428 GCF_964243625.1 uncultured Caballeronia sp. | reverse complement strand
CGCCGGATCCTGCGCGTGAGTCGAGTTCAAGCCGACATTGAAGCCGAGCTCGGCAGCGGTATCGGCGGAGAATCCGACCAGATAGGGCGCGGGCAAGGGCGAGGCGGGCAGGCGGGTGAGGAACGCGGAACCGAGCGCGACGAATGAATCGCGCCGGTCGGTTTCGATCGATCCGATCAGCTTGCTTACCGGTCCCGAACTCGCATCCGAGGTCGCATCCGAGTCCGTCAATTCGGCTTCTGCAGCGGCACTGACAGCCATACCGCTTGGGGAAAACGACATATTGAGCACCTCATGGTTAACCGATATTGTAAATCCGCGCCCGCGCCGCTGCTGGAGCCCGCTCTTAGCCTTATCCGCGTTGGCTTTGAGACAAAATCAGATATTGCTTAGTCGAGAAACACTCAACCAGAAACACCCAGCATCAAATCCCGTGCATCCGGACTTGTGAGGAACTTGCCCATGACGTCGCCGCTTTTAGGCCAGATGATGGATGTACCGCTACTCGCTTCATCGCTGATTTCCCATGCTTCCCGTCATTTCGGCGCTACCGAGATCGTTTCGCGCCGCATTGAAGGCGACATTCATCGCTACACCTGGCGCGATTGCGAAAAGCGCGCGAAGCAGCTTGCGCAGGCGCTGATCGGGCTGAATGTGCAGCCGGGCGAGCGCGTTGGCACGCTGGCGTGGAACGGGTATCGTCATCTGGAGTGCTATTACGGCGTGACCGGCATGGGCGCGGTCTGCCACACCATCAACCCGCGGCTTTTCCCCGACCAGATCGCGTTCATCATCAATCACGCCGACGACGAATACGTCGCCTTCGACATGACCTTCACGGCGCTTGTCGACATCATCGCGCCGCAGTGTCCGAACGTGAAAGGCTGGATCGCTCTCGGCGACGAAGCGTGCATCAGCACCCATCTCGCCGATATGGCCACGCCCGTCACGAGCTACGAAACGCTGCTCGCGAAACACGATGGCGACTACGAATGGCCCATGCTCGATGAACGTTCGGCATCGTTTCTCTGCTATACATCGGGCACGACCGGCAATCCGAAGGGCGCGCTGTACACGCATCGCTCGACGGTCCTGCATGCCTTCGGCGCAGCGCTACCCGACGCCATGGCCTGTTCCTGCCGCGATTCGATCTTGCCCGTCGTGCCGATGTTCCACGTCAATGCATGGGGCATTCCGCACGCGGCGCCGCTGGTTGGCGCGAAGCTCGTGCTGCCCGGCAATTGTCTCGATGGAAAATCGCTCTACGAACTGATGGAAGCCGAAGGCGTGACGTACTCGGCTGGCGTGCCGACCGTCTGGCTGGGTTTGCTGAACTACGTGAAGCAGGCTGGCGTGCGCTTCAATACGTTGCAGCGCACGGTCATTGGCGGCTCGGCTTGTCCGCCGGCGATGCTGCGCACGTTCGAGGACGATTATGGCGTCGAGGTCATTCATGCCTGGGGCATGACGGAAATGTCGCCGCTCGGCACGCTCGCCAAGCTCAACTGGGAGCAACGCCAGCGCTCGCCAGAAGAACAACGCCATCTGCGCGAGAAGCAGGGCCATGTGATGTTCGGCGTCGACATGAAAGTCGTCGGCGACGACGGCAACGAACTTCCCTGGGACGGCAAATCATTCGGCGATCTTTACGTGCGCGGGCCATGGGTGATCGACCGGTATTTCCGGAAGGACGATTCGCCGCTCGTCGATGGCTGGTTTCCCACCGGCGATGTCGCGACCATCGATACCGACGGTTTCATGCACATCACCGATCGCAGCAAGGACGTGATCAAGTCAGGCGGCGAGTGGATCAGCTCGATCGATCTGGAAAACATCATGATGTCGCATCCGCAGGTCGCGGAGGCCGCTTGCATTGCGTGCTCGCACCCAAAGTGGACAGAGCGGCCGCTGATCGTGGTCGTGCTGCGTCCTGAGGCAACCGTCACGCGCGAGGAACTGCTCGCGTTCTACGACGGCAAGGTGGCGAAGTGGTGGCGCCCGGACGACGTTGTTTTCGCCGATGAACTTCCGCACACGGCCACGGGCAAGCTGCAAAAGCTCCGGTTGCGCGAAATGTATCGGGAGCATGTGTTGCCGACGGTCGGTGAAAGCGTCGACTAGCCCGCCATTCACCGGGCTGCCGCCGCGCAGCCTGTTTCCTGTTTCCCGCCTTCCATCTCCGCCATCCCGTAATAACAAAATTGAACGAGCGTTCGTTTTTGTGTATTCTTGCCGGGTGGATCAAATCCAAAGCATCACAATCACAGCATCACGCGAATCAGCGCCTTCCGGATTTTTGCCGGAAGATAGATGGCGCACCGAATGGAGGAAGACGAAATGGCAGTGGATTACACGACCCGCGACGGCATCGCCGTCATCACGCTGAATAACCCGCCGGTCAACGGCCTCGGGTTCTCCACGCGGCTTGGCATTGTCGAAGGCATCGAAAGAGCGCAGGCCGATGCGTCGGTCAGGGCCATCGTTCTGATCGGTGCGGGCAAGGCGTTCTCCGGCGGCGCCGATATCACCGAGTTCAACACGCCGAAAGCCACGCAGGAACCGACGCTGCATACGGTCATCAAGGTCGTGGAAGCCAGCCCGAAACCCGTCGTGGCCGCGATCCATAGCGTCGCAATGGGCGGGGGCCTCGAGCTTGCGCTGGGCGCGCATTATCGGATTGCTTCGGCGGGCGCGCAGATCGCGTTGCCTGAAGTCAAGCTTGGTTTGCTCCCGGGCGCCGGCGGCACGCAGCGCCTGCCGCGCGCGGTGGGTCTCGAAACCGCGTTGAACATGATCGTCTCCGGCGCGCCGGTGATGTCGGAGAAACTCGCCGGATCGGGCTTGTTCGACCAGATGGCCGAAGGCGACCTGCTCGACGCAGCCATCGAGTTCGCCCAAGAAGCCGGGGCGCAAAACGGGCCGCATCCGTTGGTTCGCGACCGCAAGATCAAGCATCCGAACGCCGAAGGTTTCATTCAGTTCGCGCGCAATGGCGTAACGCCGCTGGCGAAGAATTTTCCGGCGCCGCTTAAATGTATCGATGCAGTCGCGGCCGGCGTAAAGCTCGGCTTCGACAAGGGCCTGGCGGTCGAGCGCGAGTGTTTCGTGGCGCTGGTGCAGACGCCCGAAAGCCGCGCACTGCGCCATGCATTCTTCGGCGAACGCGCGGCGAGCAAGATTCCCGACGTGCCGTCGAACACGCCCGTTCGCAAGATCGAACGCATCGGCGTGATCGGCGCGGGGACGATGGGCGGCGGTATTGCGATGAACTTCATCAACGCCGGATTGCCGGTGACGTTGCTCGAAACGAAACAGGAAGCGCTTGATCGCGGCCTCGCGACCATTTGCAAGAACTACGAAAGCGCTGTGAAGAAAGGCCGGCTGACGGCGGAGAAACTCGAGGAACGGCTCGCGCTGATCACGCCGACCCTCGCGTATGAGGACCTGAAGGACGCCGATCTCATCGTCGAAGCCGTGTTCGAGGAACTCGGCGTGAAAGAACAGGTGTTCTCCAAACTGGATCAAGTGGCGAAGAAGGGCGCGATCCTGGCATCGAATACTTCCACGCTCGATGTCGACAAGATTGCCGCGTTCACCAAGCGCCCCGAAGACGTCGTAGGCATGCATTTCTTCAGCCCGGCCAACGTGATGAAGCTGCTCGAAGTCGTGCGTGGCGCGAAGACATCGAAGGACGTGCTCGCCACCGTCATGCAGCTCGCGAAGAAGATCAAGAAGACGGCGGTGGTGTCGGGCGTGTGCGACGGGTTTATCGGCAACCGGATGATCGAGCAGTACTTGCGTCAGGCGCTGTTCATGCTCGAAGAAGGCGCATTGCCGGCGCAAGTCGATCGCGCGATCGAAAAGTTTGGCTTTGCGATGGGACCATTCCGCATGAGCGATCTGGCGGGCAATGACATTGGCTGGGCGATTCGCAAGCGGCGCTATCAGGAGAAGCCGGACCTGAAGTATTCGAAGATCGCGGATCGTTTGTGCGAGACGGGGCGCTTCGGCCAGAAGACCGGCGCGGGATGGTACGACTACAAGGCCGGTGACCGGACGCCGCATTCGTCGAAAGTCGTGGACGAGATGATCGTTGCGTATTCGCAGGAACAAGGCGTCGAGCGCCGCAAGATTTCGGACGATGAGATCGTCGAACGCCTCGTCCTCGCGCTCGTGAACGAAGGCGCGTTGATCCTGGATGAGGGGATTGCGTCGAAGGCATCGGACATCGATATGGTCTACCTGACGGGCTACGGTTTCCCGCTGCATCGCGGCGGCCCGATGTTGTATGCGGACACGATCGGCCTCTACAACGTCGAACGTGCGATGCGCAAATACGCCGCGCAGCCCAATGGCGATGCATGGAAGCCTGCGGCGAGCGTGACCGGACTGGCGGCCGCCGGCCGTGGTTTCAATAGCTGAAAACCGTAAAGCGAGGCATCAATGAAAGGCGCAGACGAAGTCCTTCTCGTGATCGATGTCCAGAATGATTTCATGCCGGGCGGCGCATTGGCCGTCGCTCACGGCAATGAAGTCGTGCCCGTGATCAACCAGCTTGCGCACGCGTTTTCGCATGTCGTCGTGACGCAGGACTGGCATCCGGCGAAGCATATTTCGTTTGCCGAGCATCACGCGGGCCGCGCGCCTTTCGACATGACCACGCTTCACTACGGCGAGCAGGTCTTGTGGCCGACGCACTGCGTGCAGGACACCGAAGGCGCGGCGTTGCATCGTGATCTCCATGTGCCGCATGCGCGGCTCGTTATCCGCAAGGGCCACCATGTGGGCGTCGATAGTTACTCGGCCTTCATGGAAGCCGATCGCGTCACGCCGACGGGCCTCACGGGTTATCTGCGCGATGCGGGTGTGAAGCGAGTCTTCTGCTGCGGACTGGCGACGGATTATTGCGTCGGGTGGTCCGCGCTCGATGCACGCAGCGCAGGCTTCGAAGCGGTCGTCATCGACGATGCCTGCCGCGCGATCAATCTGAACGGATCGCTGGAACGCGCGTGGGCGCAGATGGCGGCGGCAGGCGTGGAGCGGATCGTTTCGGCGGATCTGCTGCGCCCGTAGCTACGCCCGTAGTGATCAACATCAACATTATTCGTATTCGAAGTGGAGACAGGAATGACTGACGCGGTAATCGTATCGACGGCACGCACGGGTCTCGCCAAATCGTGGCGCGGCGCATTCAACATGACGCATGGCGCGACGCTCGGCGGTCATGTGACGCAGGCGGCAGTGGCGCGCGCGGGCATCGACCCGGCGCGTGTGGAAGACGTGATCATGGGTTGTGCGAATCCGGAAGGCGCGACGGGCATGAACATCGCACGGCAGATCGCGTTGCGCGCGGGACTGCCCGTGAGCACGCCGGGCATGACCGTGAACCGCTTTTGCTCATCCGGGCTGCAGACCATCGCGCTCGCGGCGCAACGCGTGATTGCCGGCGAAGGCGACGTTTATGTGGCCGGCGGTGTGGAATCGATTTCGTGTGTGCAGAACGAGATGAACCAGCACATGCTCTTCGATGGCTGGTTGAAGGAACATAAGCCAAGCATCTACTGGTCGATGCTGCAGACCGCCGAGAACGTCGCGAAGCGCTATGAAATATCGAAGGAACGCCAGGACGAGTACGGCGTGCAATCGCAGTTGCGCGCGGCCGCCGCTCAAGCTGCGGGCAAGTTCAACGACGAGATCGTGCCGATCACGGTGCTTGCCGGTATCGCCGATAAAACCACGGGCCGCGTCTCCACAAAGGAAGTCACGCTTTCCTCCGATGAAGGCATTCGCGCCGATACGACGCTCGAAGGGGTATCGAAGATTCGCACCGCGATGCCCGGTGGCGTGATCACGGCGGGCAATGCAAGCCAGTTTTCCGATGGCGCATCGGCTTGCGTGGTGATGAATGCATCGGTGGCCGAAAAGGAAGGGTTGAAGCCGCTCGGGATTTTCCGGGGCTTCGCCGTTGCGGGTTGCGAGCCGGATGAAATGGGTATTGGACCGGTGTTTGCCGTGCCGAAGCTGCTGAAGAAAGCCGGCCTCAAGGTCAGCGATATCGACCTGTGGGAACTCAACGAAGCGTTCGCCGTGCAAGTGCTGTATTGCCGCGATACGTTGGGCATTCCGGCGGATCGATTGAACGTGAATGGCGGGGCGATTGCGGTGGGGCATCCGTATGGCGTGTCGGGCGCACGATTGACGGGGCATGCGTTGATCGAAGGAAAGCGGCGTGGCGCGAAGTTCGTCGTGGTGACGATGTGCATCGGCGGCGGGCAGGGCGCGGCCGGGTTGTTTGAAGTAGTGTGATTTTGACCGGTCGCCCGGCGTTTTTGATACGCTTGGGCGATCGGTTGGTCCAACTGGTCAACCCCACACTTTTGATTACGCTTTGATAGGCGGATTGCGAAGTTTGGTCGCCTGCTTATGGC
>NZ_CAXTGZ010000353.1:0-6432 GCF_964243625.1 uncultured Caballeronia sp. | reverse complement strand
GGAATGGAAGGACGGGAAGATGCAGGAAGTGGCGGGATCGGAGTTCGAAATGAAGGCCGATTTGGTGCTGCTCGCAATGGGCTTTACGCAGCCTACGTCGCCGGTTCTTGAAGCGTTTGGCGTCGATAAAGACGCGCGTGGAAACGTGAAGGCTTTGACCGAAGGCGAGAAGGCGTACTTCACGTCGGTGCCGAAGGTCTTCACCGCCGGCGACATGCGCCGTGGCCAGTCGCTGGTCGTGTGGGCGATCCGCGAAGGCCGGCAGTGCGCACGTTCGGTCGATGCATTTTTGATGGGGTCTAGCGAATTGCCGCGATAGGGTTTGGTTTATCGTTGCGGTTTGTTGAAACCGGGCTCGAGGGTGAGCCCGGTTTTTTTATTGGCGGTCGGCACCGTTTCCATTTCCACAACCCGCTATTACGACTTCTCCGATATCCCCCGCTCTAACCCCGGCGCATGCTAACGCCCTCACATTTCCGGGGGTACGGCATGACCAAGATCAAGTGGAAGTCCAGCGGCGCAATCCTAATTACCGCCTTCGTTTCACTAACGACATCCGCGGCAGAAACAAACCACGGCTGGACCTATACCGGCAACCACGGCCCCGCGCACTGGGGCGCTTTGAGCGAAGCCTTCCACGCATGCGAAAGCGGCCGCGCTGAATCGCCGATCAACATCGAAGGCGCGAAAAAGGCGCCCGCCGACATGCCGCGCCTCAAGATCAACTACGCGTCGCTTCCCATCGATATCGTCAATACCGGCCACGCGGTTCAGTTCAACGCAACGCCCGGCACTGACAGCATCACCCTCGGCGATCACGCCTATCAACTCGTTCAATTCCACTTCCACTCGCCAGGCGAAGAGCGTTTCGCTGGCAAGGAAAGCGTGATGGACGCTCACCTTGTGCACAGTTCCGCCGATGGCAAGCTGCTCGTATTAGCCGTGCAATTCAAGCTCGGCGAGCGCGCGAACCCTGTCATCCAGGCGATGCTCGATCGCGTCCCAAACGAGGCGGGTGCTGAGATGAAAGTGACTGCCGTGACGGTAAATCCACTCGACTTGCTACCTAAAAACAAGGGTTATTACACCTACAGTGGATCACTCACAACGCCGCCTTGCACGGAAGGTGTGACGTGGATCGAGTTCAAGGAACCGATGACGATCACAAAGCAGCAACTCGATGCCATGCATCATTTCTATAATGGAAATCAACGCCCGGTGCAGCCGACGAACGGACGCGAGATCTTCGAGGTGGATTAAGCAGCCAAGCCGAACGAGGCCGCGCAAAAAGAAAAAAAGGCGGCCTCAACTCAGCGCCTTCCCCTTTGTCTCCGGCAACAACAACGCCGCGACGATCACCAGCAAATACCCTGTCCCCGCGACCACGCCTATTGCCTTGACGAGCGACATGCTTTGCGAAAACACCCCGACAAGAATCGGAAAGAACGATCCAAGCCCGCGTCCGAGGTTGTAGCAAAATCCCTGTCCCGATCCGCGAATCGCATTCGGATACAACTCTGATAAATACGCCCCCACGCCCGCGAAAATCCCCTGCACGACAATGCCGAGCGGAAAGCCAAGCAGCAACATGGCGTGATCGGTGATGGGGATCATCGTGTAGATCATGCCGAGCAAAAATGAGCCGATGGCAAACAGCACGAACGACGCACGCCGTCCGATCCTGTCGCAAAGAATCGCGCCGAACACATAGCCAAGAAACGAGCCGACGATCAGCACCACGAGATAACCGCTCGTGTTGAACACGGACAAATGCCGTTCGGTCTTCAGGTAGGTGGGCAGCCACGTGGTGATCGCGTAATAACCGCCGAGCATGCCGGTGCATAACGCGCTGCCGAGTATCGTTGTCTTGAGATAAGGGCCTTTGAAAATATCGGAGAACGTGGCCGTTTCGGTGCCAGCATCGCGGGCGCGACGCGTCGCCAGGAAGATATCGGGATCGCTGACATTGCGGCGAATATAAAGTATCCACAACGCCGGCACGATACCGATCCAGAAGCACGCACGCCACGCGGTATCCTCCGGCAGCAACGCGAAAAACGCCCAGTAGAGAATGGCGGCCGCGCCCCATCCGAACGACCAGCTGCTCTGCACGGTCCCGACCGCTTTCGCGCGATGCTGCGGCGAGCGGATCGTCTCGGCCATCATCACGGTCACGACCGACCATTCGCCGCCAAAGCCCACGCCTTGCAGCGTACGCGTGACAAGCAACTGCCCGAACGAATGGGTGAAGCCGGATAGAAACGTGAAGAACGCAAAACAGCCGATGGTCCACTGCAGCACACGCACGCGGCCGTATCGGTCGGAGAGAATGCCGGCGAGCCATCCGCCAATCGCCGATGAAATCAGCGAACTCGTCGCGATCATCCCGGCTTCGCTCTTGGTCATGCCCCACGTGGCGATCAGCGTGGGAATGAGAAACGAGTAGATCATGAAGTCGAAGGCATCGACTGCATAGCCGCCGAACCCGGCGTAAAGCGTGCGGCGCTCGCGCGTCGTCAACTCGGTGAACCACTCGAACGCTCGCATCCCGTCTCCTGTTCAATGCCCGCTTCTGCAAGGGCGGCGAGACATTCTACGGCGTCCAAAAATGCGAAAAGCGGGTCAACAAGCGCCCGCTTTTCTAAACACGCAATAACCGGTGCGCTACGCCGGGATACTTTCCACCGCCGCGCGCTCGATATCGATCCGGTTTTCATGGAACCCGGAGACCGATTCCCGATGCGCGACGCTGACAATCGCGGCGTTCGGCAAGGCGTCGATGAAGGCCGTATAGATCAGCATCTCGTTCTCGGCATCGAGGGCGCTGGTCGCTTCGTCGAGGAAGATGAAGTCCGGCTTGTGCAGCAGCACTCGAGCCGCAGCAAGCCGTTGCTGTTCGCCCGGCGACATCATCTTCGCCCAATGACCGGACTCTTCCAGCCGCGTGCCGTATGCAGCCAGATTGCAGACGCGCAACGCTTCGCGGCAGGCGTCATCGGAGAAAATGGACGCCTCCGACGGATAGCTCAGCGCCGCCTTCAACGTGCCGATCGGCAAGTAGCTTTGCTGCGGGATGAACATCAGCTTTGCATCGACGGGCGCATCGATGGTGCCATCGCCGAACGGCCACAAGCCGGCCAGCGCGCGCATCAACGTGCTCTTGCCTGAACCCGACGGCCCTTGCACGAGCCATCGCGAACCCGGCTTGACGGTGACATCGGCGACGCTGGCAAGCGGCTTGCCATTGGGCAAGGCCAGTTTCAATCCCTTCGTTATCAGCGCATCCGTGCTCGCGTAATGCAGGTTGATGCCGCCATGCACGGTTGCCGGCGAAATCGCTTCCTTGATGTGCGTGGAGCGCATCACGCGCTTGAACTCGCGCAGCCGGTTCACGGTCGCGCGCCATTCGACCAAGGTCGAGTAACTATTGATGAACCACGAAAACGAGTCGCTGACCGTGCCGAACGCCGAACTGATCTGCATCAGCACGCCGAGCGAATAAAACCCGGCGAAGTAGCGGGGCGCGGCGACCATGATCGGGAAGATGTTCGCCACCTGGCTATAAAACGCCAGTACGAAGGTGAGCCGCTTGGTGTATTTCATGATCTGCCAGTAGTTCTGGCGGATCGTCTGGAAGATGCCCTTGGCGGTCGTGGTCTCGGTCGCGACGCCATCGTAGAACGCGATCTGCTCGGCGTTTTCGCGAATGCGGATGAGGCCGAAGCGGAAGTTTGCTTCCACTTTCTGCGCCTGGTAATTGATCGATACCAACGGATGGCCGAAGCGTTGCATCAGGAGCGACCCGATGACGGCATATCCCGCAGCGGCCCAGACCATGTAGCCCGGAATGGTGACGGCCGTGCCGAACACGGAGAAACTCAACGCGCCGGCGAGCGACCACAGGATGGTGATGAACGTGGCGAGCGTCACGAGCGTGGACAGCAAATCCAGCGATAACGCCAGCGTCGTCGTGGCAAACGACTGGAGGTCGTCGCTGATCCGCTGGTCTGGGTTATCGGCGAGACGATCGCGTTCTATGCGGTAGAAGGCTTTGTCGCCGAGCCATTGTTCGAGGTAGCGATGTGTCAGCCATTGACGCCACCGGAAGCCGAGCATCTGCCGCAAATACCGGCCGTATACCGCGAGCAGGATGTACGCAAACGCAAGACCGGTGAAGATCATCAGCAAGTGCGGAAAGTCGTGGACGTTCTTGGTCTGCAGCGCGTTGTAAAAGTCCCCGTTCCACTTGTTCAGGCGGACGTTGATGTACACGACCGTCATGTTGATCGCGATGATCGCAACCAGCAAAAGCCACGCAATGCCGCGTTCTTCCGATACCCAATAAGGCTTGATGAGACTCCACGCCGACACTTTGTCGGCGTTTTGTTCTGTGTTGCCTGGAGGTGTGATGGTCATGAGCTTCCTGAGGACGTGCCGGCTCGGCGGCAGGTTTGTAACTTGGCGGTGGCCTGGGATCGTACGCAATCAGCAAAGGCGGCGCGCGCCGGAGCATTGTTTCGGGCGCGCCTTAACTGCTCCTTAATTCTCGCTGTATCCGTGCAATTGCAACATGCATCGGCGTTCGCGGCATTGTGCCAGAGTGGGCCGGGCTCCAACGAAAGGGAAGAAAGGCAGGCTTTTTCCCTGTTCGGGTCGCTAGTATGAGAGCCGCTTGTTTGCGGGTCGTTTCGTTTTTATGTTTTAATGATTGTTGACGAAACAGGGGTGCTTCGGCACGCGTCTCCGGGTTTGAAAAAGTGGAGAAACGCGCGGCGAGGCTGAGAGAGTCCCTTTGCACCCGATCCGGGTAATACCGGCGAGGGAAGTTTCCGGAAACCCGCATGGGGTTTTCTGTTTCTTCCAGTTCTGGCTGGCCCGCAATCCGCATTTCGTGCGCGCCGGCTGCATTCTCGCCGTGGTTTCGTCCCTGAACATGTTTGATGCGCCGCGCGTTCAGTCAGGGCTCGAAACGGGCATTTCTCCCGACATCGACTTCCTTGTGCTTCGTGCGCGCCTGTCCGTTCTGCAGCGTTTGCTGAGGAGGCATCGTCATCGTGAATACTGTTATGCGGTCCAATCCGTTCGTGTCTGCCCAGCCCGACTTTGCCGTCGTCGGCGGCGGCCTGTGCGGGCGGCTGATCGCGTGGCTGCTGGCGGGCGCGGGGCATCGCGTGGCGTTGTACGAACGAGGCGATGCAGCGGGCACCCAGTCGGCGGCTTGGGTGGCCGCGGCGATGCTCGCGCCGCTCGCCGAAGCGGCCAGCGCCGAATTGCTGATCACGGAACTCGGGGCGGCGTCGCTTGAGCGCTGGCCGCAGTTGATCGCGCAATTGCCACAACCGGTGTTCTATCAGCGTAATGGCACGCTGGTCGTCTGGCATGCCGGCGATCGCGCCGAGGCGCCGCTGTTCGAGCGCCGCTTGCGGGCGAATGCGCCGCCGGCGTTGTTTCAGGACGGCTTCGTCAAGCTGTCCGGCCTGCAGGTCGCGGCTGCCGAACCATCGCTCGGCACACGTTTCCCGCAGGGTTGGCTGCTCCCCAATGAAGGCCAGCTCGATAACCGCCAGGTCCTGACTGCACTCGCGGCAGGACTCGCGGAGCGCAACGTCGACCTTCACTGGAACACAACGATCGATACGATGCCGGACGCGCGTTTTGTCATCGATTGCCGTGGTCTCGGCGGCAAACCCGCGTGGCCGGCGTTGCGAGGCATCCGGGGCGAAGTCGCACGCGTGCATGCGCCGGGTATCGGCCTGACACGGCCGGTGCGTTTGCTGCACCCGCGTTATCCGCTTTACATCGCGCCGAAGGAAAACGATTTGTACGTGATCGGCGCGACCGAAGTCGAGGGCGAAGACATGTCGCCTGTCACCGTGCGATCCGCGCTGGAACTGCTGAGCGCCGCGTTCGCGGTGCATCCGGGTTTTGGCGAGGCGCGCATTCTCGAGCTGAATTCGCAATGCCGCCCGACCTTGCCGGACCACCGGCCGGCGGTTGTCTGGGACGGCGCACGAACCTTGCGCGTGAATGGTTTATACCGGCACGGCTACATGATTGCGCCCGAAGTCGCGGACACCGCCCGCGCGCTCGCCGAAGCGTTGCTCGCCGGCGCGATCAATAACCCCGATTCCTTCGATGACTGGCGCCAGCAGGCCCGCTGGTCCGCCTTGCTGCGCTGCGAACACGCGGCGTCCGTGCTTTGAGATTCATCATGAACATTCACATCAATCAGCAGCCGTTTTCCGTCTCCGATGCCGCCACCGTCACCGACGCGCTTGCAGCTTTCGGCGCGAAGCCGCCATTCGCCGTGGCCCTGAACGGCCAGTTCGTGGCGCGCGGCGAGCATGCATCGAAGGCGCTCAATGCCGGCGACAAGCTCGATATTGTCTCGCCGGTCGCCGGCGGCTGAGCATTCATAAAAGGATCGATCAT
>NZ_CAXTGZ010000352.1:0-6457 GCF_964243625.1 uncultured Caballeronia sp. | reverse complement strand
GCCGCTGCCGGCCGAATGCAAACGGTTGATCGAACAACTCAAACAATCTTCCAGAGAGACACAGTAAATGGCGCGTCAGCAATTCGACCTGATTGTCTTCGACTGGGACGGCACCCTGATGGACTCCACGGCGCACATCACGCGCAGCATCCAGGCCGCATGCCGCGACCTGGGCCTGCCCGTTCCCGCCGATGAAGCCGCCAGCTACGTGATCGGTCTCGGCCTGCGCGACGCGTTGCAGATCGCGGCGCCCACGCTCGATCCCGTCGATTATCCGAAGCTGGCTGAGCGGTATCGCTTTCATTACCTGATCAAGGGCGAGCAGACCGAGCTCTTCGCGGGCGTGCGGCAGATGCTGCAAAACCTGCGCGATGAAGGCTATCTGCTGGCGGTCGCCACGGGCAAAAGCCGTGTGGGATTGAACCGGGCGCTCGACCAGTCGCGCCTGACAAGCCTTTTCGATGGCACCCGCTGCGCCGATGAAACCTTCTCCAAGCCCCATCCCGCGATGCTGCACGAGCTGACCCGCGAACTCGGCCAGGACGTGAACCGCACGGTGATGATCGGCGACACCACGCACGACCTGCAGATGGCGAAGAATGCGGGTGCGGCATCGGTCGGCGTGACCTATGGCGCGCATCCGGCCAAGTCGCTGCATGCGCTCGAGCCCCTGTTCGTGGCCGAAAACGTGACCGCGCTCGGCGACTGGCTGCGGGAAAACGCATGACCGGAGCGGCGGCCGAAGCTGTGCGCGTGTGTGCATCGGACGAACTGGTCGATGGCGGCGACGGCGTTCGTCGCAACGCGGTTGGCAAAAGCGGCGCGGCGACCGTGTTTTTCGTCCGCTACGACGGCAAGCCCTTCGGCTACCTCAACCAGTGCGCGCACGTGCCCATGGAGCTGGACTGGTCCGAAGGCAAGTTCTTCGAGAGCTCCGGCTTATACTTGATGTGCGCCACCCACGGCGCGATCTATGAGCCGGATACGGGGAAGTGCGTCGGCGGCCCGTGCCGCGGCGCGCGTTTGCGGAAGGTCGAAACCGAGGAGCGCGACACGCCGGACGGCCGCGCCGTTTTCTGGCTTCCCGACCCCGATCTGCGTCCCGCTTGAACCCAAACTCCCGATTCAATCTTTAATCTGTCAACCAGGCGACGCATGTCCGATCACATTCCCACCGAACCTTCCGACCCGGCGCGTCCCGCGTCTACCGTCGTGCCAAAAGGCGAAAACTGGGAGCGCGCCGCGCTCGAACGCATCGCGCTCGCGGCCATTAGCGAACAGCGCTCGGCGCGCCGCTGGCGCATCTTTTTCCGGTTCGTTTTCCTTGCCGTCCTGGCCGTCGCGGTCTGGCGTTTATTCGATTTCACCGGCGACAAGGTATCGAAAACAGCGCGTCACACGGCGCTCGTGGAGCTGGAAGGCGAAATTTCCGCCAACAGTGACGCCAGCGCGGACAACGTGAATGCCGCGCTCGACAGCGCGTTCGAAGACGACGCCACTGCGGCCGTGATCCTTCGCTGCAATAGCCCGGGCGGCAGTCCGGTGCAGGCGGGCATCATCAATCGTGAGATCACGCGCTTGCGCACGAAATATCCGTCCAAGCCGCTATATGTGGTCGTGAACGACATGTGCGCATCGGGCGGTTATTACGCCGCCGCCGCGGCGGACAAGATTTTCGTCGATAAAGCGAGCATCGTCGGTTCGATCGGCGTGCTGATGGACGGTTTCGGCTTTACGGGCCTGATGAGCAAGCTTGGCGTTGAGCGCCGCTTGCATACATCGGGTGCGAACAAGGGCGCATTCGATCCGTTCTCGCCGGAAACGCCGGGAATGGATGCCCACGCGCAGGAGATGCTGGACCAGATCCACGCGCAATTTATCGATGCCGTCAAAAAAGGCCGCGGCGCACGCCTGAAAGACAATCCCGATCTGTTCTCGGGCATGTTCTGGACGGGGCAGAAGAGCGTCGAGCTCGGTCTCGCCGATGGTTTCGGCGACGCGGATTACGTCGCACGTGAAATCGTGAAACAGCCGGATCTTGTTGATTACACGCAAAAAGAGAGCATTGGCGAGCGCGTTGCACGTAAGTTTGGCGCGGCGGTCGGAAATGCGTCGATGAGCGCGTTGATGATGGGCGGCAAGATGCAGTTGAAGTAGTTTTCGGCGCTGAAGGAAAAACCGCTCGCCCTGAACATTCAGACGAGCGGTTTTTTTCATGCTTTTTACGCGCCCAGCAGCAGGAAAATCGCCGGCCGTTTGTGCAACTCTGGCGCGGCTTTCTTTTTCCACTCGGAGACCGTGCGCGTGATGATGGTTTCCTCCGGCATCGTCAGGTCGACTGCGACGCAAACCAGTGTCGAAGGCGCGCACGTCGCGAGCAACGTATCCAGCAATGCCCGGTTCCGGTACGGCGTCTCGATAAATATCTGCGTCTGGTTCGCCTTTCTCGACAAAACTTCGAGTTCTCGAAGGCGTTTGCCGCGCTCGGCGGCATCGACAGGAAGATAGCCATTGAACGCGAAACTCTGGCCGTTCATGCCCGATGCCATCAATGCGAGCAAAATCGAACTCGGTCCTACGAAGGGCACGACTTTCACGCCGCGTTCGTGCGCGCGGCGCACGAGCAGGGCGCCTGGATCGGCGACCGCCGGGCAACCGGCTTCGGAAACCAGCCCCGCGTCGGTGCCGGCGAGTATGGGCTTGAGCAATTTGTCGACTTCGCCTGGTGGCGTGTTGACGTTCAGTTCGCGAATCTCGATTTCCTGGATCGGGCGCTCAGTGCCGACTTTTTTCAGGAAGGCGCGCGTGGTTTTCGCGTTTTCGCCAATGTAATACTGCAACACCGCCGCCCGCGCCCGCACGGGTTCAGGCAGGACGTCGGCCAAGGCGGCGCTGTCGCCGTCGCCGAGGGTATTGGGAATCAGATACAGAACACCGCTCATGCTGCCCCCGCATAAGGAAATCCGGCGGCGCGCAGCATCTTCGACAACGTAATCAACGGCAAACCGATGAGCGCGGTGGGATCGTCGGAATGAATGGCATCGACGAGCGTGATGCCCAATCCCTCCGCTTTCGCGCTTCCCGCCACGTCATAAGGCGTTTCGGCCAGGAGATACGCTTCGATTTCCTCGTCCGACAGGTCGCGAAAAAGCACGCGGGTGACGATATCGGCGGATTGGACGTGGCCTGTGCGGCTGTCGAAGAGGCAGAGCGCGCTGTGGAAATCGACGGTCTTGCCGCGCATCGACCGGAGTTGCGCGCGGGCGTTTTCGTGCGTGCCGGGCTTGCCGATCTGCTGGCCGTCGCAGGTCGCGACCTGGTCCGAGCCGATCACGAGCGCGCCGCATGCATGCGTCACGCGCGCCGCAGCGGCCTGCGCTTTTGCCACCGAAAGCCGCAGGGCCGTGGCTTCGGGCGTTTCTCCCTGCAGCGGCGTTTCGTCGATATCGGGCGAAATCACATCGAACGGAATGCGCAGGCGTTCGAGCAATTCCCGGCGGTAGCGCGAACTCGACGCAAGGACGAGGCGCGGCTTGTTTGAGACATCGGGCATGAAAAAGTCGGCTATAAACAAGAAAGTGATGGATTCGAGCGGCCGGGCCGCAACCCGAAGGATAAGTGTTTGACTCGAAAAGACAAAGCCGCTATAGTTTTGGGCTTTTCATCGGTATGCGAAGGTGTTTCCACGCACTCTGATGAACACGCATCAAAGAAAGCAATGAAGCATGCAACAAACTCGTGCAACAAGCGCGGTGACCGGAAGTGTACCGAGATGTGTCGTGGTTTTGAGGGCCGGAAGCGGACTAAAAGCGTAGGTTGTCCGCTGCGCCCGGCCCGGCAACTCGGGATAAACCACACCAGCCGGACGGGATCAGTGCGGTGCATACTGCAGCTTCCATCCCTGCCGTGCTACCCGGACCTCGTTGGCCCGGGTCGCGGTACTGACCATTTGCAGGAGCGCACATGACACAAAATCCTGGCAAACCTGCATGTCCCGCGGACTTGCGCGCGCTTGACCTGTTCGACTTTGCGCAAAGCCGCCGGCAGGCAGCAGGCGGCGTACGGGTTTCGCAGTTGCCGCGTCTGCTTAATGAAGTACCGGCGGACGCGCCCGATCGCGACACGGTGTTTTCATGGCAGGCCGAAGGCTCCATGCAGCCGGAATTGCAGGACGACGGCACCGAAGCGCCGCAGCCCTATTTGCGGCTCGCCGTGCACGGTTCGGTCTGGATCGAATGTCAGCGGTGCTTGTCGCCGTACTCGCAGCATCTCGATGTCGACGCAACGTATCGCATTGTGTTGACGGAAGAGGAGGCGGACGAATTTCCGCTGGACAACGATGAAGTCGAGGTGATCGTAGGCTCGCGCCAGTTCGATCTCATCGACTTGATCGAGGATGAATTGTTGTTGTCCTTGCCGCTCGTGCCCAAGCACGACGTGTGTCCCGAAGTGCATGAGAGCCTGAATACAGGTCTCTACAGCGCCGAGGGCGAGCTGGACGAAGGTGGTCTGAATGGCGAAGCAGAACCGCAGCAGGATGGCGGCTCTGGAAGACCCAATCCGTTCGCCGCGCTCGGCAAGCTCAAGCAGGGCGGTTCCGGCAACGACACGCATTGAAGAGTATCGGTATCCGTCAATTGGCGCGATGCGTCCGGATCGACTCACTGGCCTCAGGTCAGGGGCGCCGGTGTGTCGAGCTGTGTTAGAATTCGCAAAATTTTTCTGGAGTCATCATGGCAGTTCAGCAAAACAAGAAATCGCCGTCCAAGCGCGGCATGCATCGTTCGCACGACTTCCTCACGGCGCCGGCGCTGGCTGTCGAGCCGGGCACGGGTGAAGTCCATCTGCGTCACCACGTGAGCCCGAATGGCTACTATCGTGGCAAGAAAGTCATCAAGACGAAGAACGACTAAGCGTACGGCGCGTAGTGCGTCCGCGACGCTCGGTGCGTCTCGCGTCGCCGTCTTGACTCATGGTCTGACACATGAATTGAGCTACGGTCGCTCGCGTTTGACATCTTCCTGGTGCAACAAGAAGGCGGCATTTCACTGCCGCTTTTTTGTGCCTGAAATTCGTCGCACTCCATGACCGTAAAGATCACCATCGACTGCATGGGAGGCGACCACGGCCCGTCCGTGACCGTTCCCGCCGCTGTCAGTTTCGTGCGTTCGCATCCCGATGCGCATCTGCTGCTCGTCGGCATCGAGTCGGCTATCCGTGCGCAGTTGAAGAAATGCAAGGCCGTCGACGAAACCCGGTTGACGGTCGTCCCCGCCACGGAAGTGGTCGAGATGGACGATCCGGTGGAAGTCGCCCTGCGCCGGAAAAAAGATTCGTCGATGCGCGTGGCGCTCAATCTCGTCAAGGAGGGGCAGGCGCAAACCTGCATCTCGGCGGGCAACACCGGCGCATTGATGGCTGTGTCCCGCTATGTGCTGAAGACGCTGCCCGGCATCGAACGGCCGGCTATCGCGTTTGCCATGCCGAGCCAGAAAGGCTTCACCACTGTGCTCGACCTTGGCGCGAACGTGGATTGCGAGCCGCAGCACCTGTTGCAATTCGCCGAGATGGGGCACGCGCTCGTTGCTGCCATCGGTAACAAGGAGCGGCCGACCATCGGGCTTCTCAACATCGGCGAAGAAGTCATCAAGGGCAACGAAACCATCAAACGTGCCGGCGAACTGCTGCGCGCGAGCACGCTCAACTTCTACGGCAACGTGGAAGGCAACGACATCTATAAAGGCACGACGGACGTCGTCGTCTGCGACGGGTTTGTCGGCAATGTAGCGCTGAAGACATCGGAAGGTCTCGCGCAAATGCTCACCGACATGATCCGCGAGGAATTCAGCCGGTCGCTTGCGACCAAGCTGATGGCGCTCGTCGCACTGCCTGTTCTCAAGCGCTTCAAACGGCGCGTCGATCCTGCTCAATACAACGGCGCCGCGCTCCTCGGATTGCGCGGACTCGTCATTAAAAGCCACGGTTCCGCAGAAGCCTACGGGTTTGAGTGGGCTATCAAACGCGGGTATGATGCGGTCAAAAATGGCGTGCTGGAACGACTGGTGCGCGCCATGGAAGATAATGCTGCTCCTGTGCAACAAGTGGCGCTGGGCACTTCCGCTGACGCATCCGGCGCCGTGATCGCGGACCCGGCCGCATCGGCCGCCCCGGGCGAGGACACGACCGTCCCAGGCCCGCTCGTGCAGCCGGGCGCACCGGGCGCCGCGCTACCCTCGAAGGCATAATGGCTCAATCGAATCTCTATTCCCGTGTGATCGGAACGGGCAGCTACCTGCCGGCCGATCGTGTCACGAATCAGGATCTGGCCGACCGGCTGGCCAAACAGGGTGTTGAAACGAGCGACGAATGGATCGTTGCCCGCACTGGCATCCATGCCCGTCATTTTGCCGCGGCCGACGAGACAACCAGCGAACTCGCATTGCACGCATCGCGCAGC
>NZ_CAXTGZ010000351.1:0-6466 GCF_964243625.1 uncultured Caballeronia sp. | reverse complement strand
ACCTGCATCACCCGGAGATTCAAAACGTGATTCGCGATTCAGAAACCCAGACGCTGCTCGAGGACGCCATCCGCCGTTTTGTGCGCGAGACGCTCGTGCCGCGCGAAGCCGAGGTCGATGAAACCGACCAGATTCCCGCCGATGTCCTCGCCGCCATGCGCGAGATCGGCCTGTTCGGCTTGACGATTCCCGAAGCCTACGGCGGCCTCGGCCTCACCATGGAGGAAGAGGTGCGCGTGGCGTTCGAACTCGGCCAGACATCGCCGGCATTCAGGTCGGTGATCGGGACCAACAACGGGATTGGTTCCATCGGAATCCTGCTCGACGGCAGCGAGGAGCAGAAGCGTCACTATCTGCCGAAGCTTGCCGCGGGCGACTTGATCGGCTCGTTTTGCCTGACGGAGCCGGATTCGGGATCGGATGCGGCATCGCTGAAAACCACTGCAAAAAAGGACGGCGATCATTACGTGCTGAACGGCACGAAGCGCTACATCACGAATGCGCCGGAGGCCGGCATTTATACCGTCATGGCGCGCACGAGCGACGCGAAAGGCGCGAGCGGCATTTCGGCGTTTATCGTGGAGCGCGAATCGCCGGGCTTGTCGCTTGGAAGGCCCGATAAAAAGATGGGCCAGCGCGGCGCACATACATGCGACGTGATCTTCGAAAATTGCCGCATTCCGGCAGGACAGTTGATTGGCGGCGTTGAAGGCGTCGGCTTCAAGACGGCCATGAAAGTGCTCGACAAGGGCCGTTTGCACATCGCCGCCGTGGCGATTGGTGCGGCGAAACGGATGCTGCGCGACGCCCTCGCCTACGCAACCGAGCGCAAGCAGTTCGGCCAGCCGATTGTCGAATTCCAGCTCGTCCAGGGCATGCTCGCCGACAGCAAGACCGAGATCTACGCGGCCGAATGCATGGTGCTCGACGCCGCGCGCCGCCGTGACGAAGGCCGCGACGTATCCGTGGAGGCGTCGTGCGCGAAATACTTTGCGACCGAAATGTGCGGGCGCGTAGCGGATCGCGCGGTGCAGATTCACGGCGGCGCGGGATACATCTCGGAGTACGGGATCGAGCGGTTTTATCGCGATGTGCGATTGTTCCGGCTTTACGAAGGCACGTCGCAGATTCAGCAGGTCATCATCGCGCGCGGTTTGATGCGCGGCACGGAGATTTGAGAATGGATATTGATGCCGATGCATTGCTTCGCGTGCTGCCCAGGCGCATTTCGGACATCCCCGTACGTCTCGCCGCGCGTGACCCGCAACACGTCGTGCTGATCGAGGACGGTCGGCGTCTGAACGCGGCGGAGTTGCTGCAAGCAGTTGATAAAACCGCTCGTCAGCTCGCCGAACTTGGTGTGAAAGGCGGCGATCGCGTGATGATCGTAAGCGAGAATTGCATCGCGCAGGTCGTGCTGATGTTTGCGGCGGCGAAACTCGACGCATGGTGTGTGCTGACCAACGCGCGACTTTCGGCAAGTGAAGTCGATGCCATTCGCGATCACGCAAAACCGCGCGTGGTGGCGTTCACTGTGGAGGCATCGAAGGACGCGGCGAATCATGCAGAACGATTGAACGCGGCACCGGGCGCTGATGCATGGCAATTCGTAGTGGACGCGTCAGTCACGCCTGAACCCGTTCACACCGATCCGGCCCGTCAATGCGCCGCGTTGATCTACACCACGGGCACGACGGGTGCGCCGAAAGGCGTGATGCTTTCGCATCGCAATGTGTTGTTCATCGCGGCGATTTCCAGCACGTTGCGACGCGTGACGCACGAGGACGTGGTTTATGCCGTCTTGCCGATTACGCACGTGTACGGGCTGGCCTCGGTATGCCTTGGCAGCTTGTACGCAGGTGCCACGTTGAGGCTTGCGCCGCGCTTCGCGCCCGATGCCGTGCGCCACGCGCTGGCCGAAGAAAACATCTCGATCTTTCAGGGCGTGCCGGCCATGCACGCGAAGCTGGTCGAGCACGTGCAGACAAGCAATCAACCCTGGCGCGCACCCGCGTTGCGCTTTGCCTATTCGGGCGGCTCTCCACTCGATCCCGCGTTGAAAGCGCGCGTCGAAGCGCTTTACAAAGTACCGCTGCACAACGGCTACGGCATGACGGAAAGCAGCCCGACCATTGCGCAGACCATGCTCGATGCGCCGCGCGAAGACTGCGCGGCCGGACATCCGATACCGGGCATCGAACTGCGTTTTGTCGGGATGGACGGCGTCGATGTGCCGTCGGGCGAAGTCGGCGAATTGTGGGTGCGAGGACCGAACGTGATGCTAGGTTATTACCGCAACGACGCCCAGACGCGCGTGACGGTCACCGAAGACGGCTGGCTTCGAACTGGCGATCTCGCCCGGTTGCAGGCGGATGGCGCGCTGGTCATTGCGGGAAGGAGCAAGGAGCTGATCATCCGCTCGGGCTTCAACGTGTATCCGGCGGAAGTCGAGAACGTGCTGAATGCGCATCCTGGCGTGCTGCAGTCGGCGGTGATCGGGCGAACGGTCGAAGGCAACGAGGAAGTGGTCGCGTTCGTTGAATTGCTGCCGTCGGTGCATGCGCTGCCCGATGACATTGTCGAGTGGTGCGCCGCGCGGCTTGCGCCTTATAAGCGTCCGGCGGAGATCCGCGTGCTCGCGGCGTTGCCGGCGGCATCGACGGGAAAGGTGTTGAAGCACAAGCTCAGGGATGAGCTTTAGCTCTTAAGTGAAACATCAACCCCGCGGATGATGCTCCTTGTGCAGCGTCCTCAAGCGTTCACGCGCGACGTGCGTGTAGATCTGCGTGGTCGAGATATCCGTATGCCCGAGCAGCAACTGCACCACGCGCAAGTCCGCGCCGTGATTCAGCAAATGCGTGGCGAACGCGTGCCGCAAGGTATGCGGCGAAAGCGGCGCGCGGACGTCGCCGGTCAGTGCGTGGCGCTTGATGATGTTCCAGAATTGCTGACGCGTCATGCCTTCGCCGCGCGTGGTCACGAAAAGCGCATCGGCGGCGCGGGCGCCGAGCAGCGCCGGACGCGATTCCCGCAAATACCGCTCGATCCAGTCATGCGCCACCGCGCCGAACGGGATCAGGCGCTCTTTCGACCCCTTGCCCATCACGCGCACCACGCCTTCGTTCAAGCCGACTTCAACGGTCTTCAAGGTCACGAGTTCGGTCACGCGCAATCCGCTTGCGTACATGAGTTCGAGCATCGTGCGATCGCGCAAGCCGAGCGCGGTTTCCACGTCGGGCGCATTCAGCAGCGCTTCGACTTGCGCCTCGTTCAGCGTTTTCGGAAAACGCGGCGCCTGTTTGGCGGAGCGCAGCTTCAGGGTGGGATCGGCCAGCGCGCGATGTTCACGCAGCGCCCACGCGTAGTATCGGCGGAATACGGACAGGCGGCGATTCGCCGATGTCGCCTTGTCTGCACGTCGCGCGGCAAGGTAGCCGTTCATGTCAGTTTCGGTGGCGGTATCGATATCACCGCCGCGCGTCTTCGATAACCATTCGGCAAACAACCTCAGGTCGCGCCGATACGCTTCCAGCGAGTTCTTGGCGAGCCCGTGTTCGAGCCAGAGCGCATCGCAAAAGAGGTCGATGGACGCGCTGCTCGACACCATTTCCTGCGCTCGTTCCACCTCGGTCACGTCCATTGATGCTTCCTTTAAGCGTTGCGTCATGCTGCCTGCCGTAGCGCCCATTGCACGTGTTCGCGCACGAGCTCCGATGCATCGCCGGCGCGGGCATGCAACGCGTTGCGTATTTCCGAGCGCGAATCCGCATCGAGCGACGTGGAGCGTAACGCGTTGCCCATGCCCACGGCAATATTGCGCAGCCATCGTTCATGGCCAATACGGCGAATCGCGCTGCCTTTCATGCGCTCATCGAATTCGGCTGCGCTCCAGCCGAACAGCGTCACGAGCGACGCGCGATCGAGCCCATGCCGGACATCGAAATCCGCGACGGGCGCGGCCTGCGCGAATTTGTTCCACGGACACACGAGCTGGCAATCGTCGCAACCATAGACCCGATTGCCGATCAGCGGCCGCATCTCCTCCGGAATACTGCCCTTCAATTCGATGGTGAGATACGAAATGCAGCGCCGCGCATCGAGCCTGTACGGCGCGATGATCGCCTGCGTCGGACATACATCGATACACTTCGTACAGCTTCCGCAATGCGAACCTTCGTGCTCGGGCGCGTGTTCGGGATGGGTCTCGGCGTCGGCAGGAAGCGGAATATCGACCAGAATCTCACCGATAAAAAACAGCGACCCTGCGTCACGCTGCAGCAGCAGCGTGTGTTTGCCGCGCCAGCCGTTCCCGGCTTTCTGCGCCAGCTCAACCTCCAGAACCGGTGCGGAATCCGTGAACACGCGGTACCCGAACGGCCCGATTTCCGCTTCGATGCGATCCGCCAGATGCTGCAAACGGCTGCGCATGACCTTGTGATAATCGCGGCCCCGGGCATAAACGGACACGACAGCCGCGGCCGGATCATCGATACGCGCCCACTCGGCAGCGCGCCAGTCGAGCGGCTCCGCACCGGCTGTCGAGGTACTTTCGCGCGCCTTGCCATCGAGTGTCGATGCCGGCAGATAGGCCATCCGAACTGTAATAACACGTCGCGTACCGGCCACAAGCTCGGCCGGCCTTGCGCGTTTCATCGCATGTTTGGCCATATAATCCATCTCGCCGTGATAGCCTGCTTCGAGCCACGATGCGAGGCCTTCTTCGGCATCCGTCAAGTCGGCGTCGCTGACGCCGACCGCACCGAACCCCAACTCGCGCCCCCACGCCTTGATGCGCAGCGCGAGTTCAGCCAGCGCAGCTTTGTCATCAATTCTGAAGTGGCGCGGGTTTTCGGCGGCGTCGTCCGACGTGCGCTCGTGTTCCACAGGGTGTTCCGGCAAACGGTTCATCACGACATTTTACGAGAATGCCCGACAGCCTCACTCGATCGATTGCAAATCTGCCCGCCGCGCTCCTCGAACGCCGCTTCGACCTGCCCGGCGAGGACGCAACGCTTGCGTTCGGCGGACAATTCGCACGGGCGATTCTCGCGTTGCTCAGCACGAGCGGCGAACGTTTTCCCGGTTTGCAGGTCCAGTTGATCGGCGACCTGGGCGCGGGCAAAACCACGCTGGTGCGCGCAACGTTGCGCGCACTCGGTCATGCGGGCCGCGTGCGCAGTCCCACTTACACGCTTGTCGAACCCTACTCGCTTGCTACGGAAACAACGCAAACGGGCGCGCTGGAGCTTTATCACTTCGATCTTTATCGCTTCACCGATCCAGCCGAATGGATCGATGCCGGCTTTCGCGAGTACTTCGACTCGGGCGCGATCTGCCTGATCGAATGGCCGCAACGCGCCGGCGGATTGCTGGGTGTGCCGGATCTCGAATTCAAGCTGGAACAGGAAGGCGAAGGCCGCGTGCTGACCGCGCGCGCGTTTAGCGAAACAGGAAAGTCATGTCTCGAAAGTTGTTGATCAAGCCGTTTCATTCGATCGAATCGACCGCCACCGCGTCGCACAACTGGCGCCGGCGCCAGGTGCTGCGCGCAGGGGCATCGACCATTGCGCTTGCATTGCTTGGGCCAAAGCTCGCATACGCGAGTTCGGTGCTCGGCGTGCGCGTGTGGCCCGCTCGCGATTACACCCGCGTGACGATCGAGTCGGATCAACCGCTGCAAAACAATCAGCAATTGCTGCAGGGGCCGGACCGGCTCGTGGTCGACCTGAACGGACTGGATCTCGATCAGGAACTGAAAGACCTGGTCTCGAAGATCACGCCGAACGATCCGCAGATCCAGTCGGTGCGTATCGGGCAATATCAACCGCACGTCGTGCGCATGGTGTTCGACCTGAAGGGCGCGGTGAAACCGCAGGTGTTTACGCTGACGCCTATTGGCAGCTATAAGTATCGGCTAGTCTTCGATTTGTATCCCGCAGTTGCGCCCGATCCGCTGATGGATCTGCTCGCGCAGTCCGAGCACAAGCAGCAGGCTATCGACCAGAGCAACCCGAATCCAACTCAGCCGCCCGCTACGCTGAGCGGTCCGGCAACGGCGCCCAAGTCGAACGCGCCGGACAACACCGACGAGTTTTTCCAGAAGTACGCGCAGGCCAATGACTTGCCGCGTGCGCCATCGCCCGCGCCGGTCGTGCCCTCAGCGCCGGCCGTCCCTCTCGCCAGGCCGCGACCGACGATCAAACCCGCGCCGCCGACGGCCATCGCCAAAGATGACTCGTCCGACAGCACTACCAGCGACGACTACGGCTTCGCCAATCCGAAAAGCAGCAAAGGCGGCACGACGCGCCTGCTTACGGTTGCGATCGACCCGGGTCATGGCGGCGAGGATCCGGGCGCAATCGGCGGCGGCGGCACGTACGAAAAACATATCGCGCTCGATATCGCCAAGAAGCTGCGCGCCAAGATCGATGCGCAGCCGAACATGCGCGCCATGATGACGCGCGAC
>NZ_CAXTGZ010000350.1:0-6488 GCF_964243625.1 uncultured Caballeronia sp. | reverse complement strand
CCCACACCGCGCACAAGCCGATCATCAACAGGATGGCGGTGGCGTCGGGCGCGCGTCGAACGGGAAGGGCGGTGCTCATGAAGTGTCTCGTCTCTGCTTTTTATTGTGGTGTTGCGAATGCCGAAAACGACAAGGGCCCCGCAGGGCCCGGTCAATCATCTCAAGAGTGCTTCTCGATCAGTTCGACCTTGTACCCGTCCGGGTCTTCGACAAACGCGATGACCGTCTTGCCGCCTTTCACCGGACCCGCTTCGCGCGAGACCTTGCCGCCGGCTTCGCGGATGCGGTTGCAAGCGGCGGCGGCATCGTCCACTTCGAGCGCGATGTGTCCATACGCCGAACCCAGGTCGTATTTGTCGACGCCCCAGTTGTAGGTCAACTCCAGCACGCTGTTCTCGCTTTCATCGCCGTAACCGACGAACGCCAGCGTGTACTTGTATTCGGTGTTTTCGCTTTGACGCAGCACTTTCATGCCGAGAATGCGCGTATAGAAGTCGATCGAGCGCTGCAGGTCGCCGACGCGCAGCATGGTGTGGAGAAGTCGCATGATGGGGTCCTGTGAGGGTTGTCGTTTTGATGCGTCCGGAACCGGCCGCTAAAGCAAGGGCAGCAGTTCAGGCGGGTGATGCTTGAGCGTGTGCCGCGCTTCCTGGAAGTCCGGAAAAATCGATTCGACGGTGTTCCAGAAGCGCGCGCTGTGGTTCATCTCGCGAAGGTGCGCGAGTTCGTGCGCGACCACATAGTCGATGATGTGAACCGGAAAATGGATCAGCCGCCAGTTGAGGCGGATCTTGCCTTCGCTGGAACAACTGCCCCAGCGCGTTGCCGCCGAAGACAGCGCGTACGCCTTGTATTCGACGCCGAGTTTCGCGGCATACACTGGCAGGCGCTGACCGAACACTTCCAGCGCCTGTCTATGCAACCAGCGTTGCACGCGCTCGCGAATGAGTTGTGCGTCAGCCAGTGCGGGAAGTCCGAGCCAGAGGGTGTTGGCGGTGGTATCGAAATGCGGTTGAGTCGCGCTCTTTCCGGTCGCACCCGGCGCAGCGGTCATCATCACGCTGATGTTCTGCCCGAGATACGGAAGCTGCGCTCCGTCCTTCCAGACAATACGCGGTACGACGCGTTGTTCAACTCGCGTTTGCCATTCTTCGAGCTTCTTGAAGATCCACTTCTCTTTTTCGACAATCGCACTTTCGATAGCACCGATCGTCACCCAGCGCGGCGCGGTGATCGCAAGGCCGGTGCCGTCGATCATGAAACCGATGGTGCGTCGCGACGAACGCTTCAACCGGTAGTCGAGCAGCTTCGACCCGAGCATGAGATGACGGGAACGCGTGCCGTCCGGAGCGCGCAAAGGTGGAGCGGGCGGTGCGGTTGTATCGGCCGGCGTGATGTCGCCGCGCAACGTGGCGGGCATGGCAGGCGCGGCAGAACCTGCAGCCGACGATGCGTGTTCCATCGGCGCATCGAGCGGCAGATGGAGCGGCAAATCGAGTTGCGGGTTGTCGGGCGCGGCAGCCTGGTGCTGTCGCGTGGGAGTCTTCTGCATCGGCTCAGCTTGGCGCACGCGGCGCAGGAATGACAAAAGGAACGAAGCTAAAAACATGTAAAGACGATACAGCCGCGGGCGCTACCGTCGGGTCGCCGCGCCTTCGGAGCACGCGACGAAACGGTCGTCGGGACCATACGAATCCGGATCGATGCGGCGCATTTCTGTCTCGATCCATTGCTCGACGCGAAGGTTGACTTCTTCCGCGGTGAGGCCGGTCGTCTCGATCGGACGACCGATGGACATTGTGACTATACCCGCATATTTGAGAAACGATTTTCGAGGCCAGACGTGCCCTGCGTTATGAGCAATGGGCACGACAGGCGCGCCCGCCGCCACTGCGAACCGCGCGCCGCCCGACTTGTATTTGCCTTGCTGGCCAACAGAGGTGCGTGTGCCTTCCGGAAACATGATGACCCACGCGCCTTCGGCCATGCGCTCACGCCCTTGCCGCGCTACTGATTGAAACGCGTCCTTGCCCTGACGCCTGTCGATATGCACCATCTTCAGCATGCCCATGGTCCAGCCGAAGAACGGCACGAACAGCAACTCGCGCTTGAACACATAGCACAGCGGACGCGGCATCAACGCGGGGAACGCGAGCGTTTCCCATGCGGACTGGTGTTTGGACAGCAGCACGGCGGGACCATCGGGCAGGTTCTCCATGCCTTCGATCCGGTAGCGGATGCCGATCAGGTAACGCATCACCACGATCGATGACTTGCACCAGAACGCCGCCATCCAGTAACGCCTTGCAGCGCCCAGGAACGGGAACGTGATGAAGCACATGCACGCGTACGGCACTGTGTACACAACGAAAAAGACCATCAGCAACAGCGAACGAATGAAGCGCATCGGCGTGAAAGAGTTCTTTGAATTCGACGATAAAGCCGGCGCGTCAGTCGTGATCTGCAGCGAGGAAATTCAGCGCGAAAGAGCGCAGGTCGTCGTGTACTTTTGTATTGGGCGGCAGGTTCCCCGCCGCCAGCGTCTTGTGTCCCTTGCCGGTCAGCACCAGATGCGACTTGAAGCCAAGCGCGGCGCCGGCCTGCAGGTCGCGCAGGGAGTCGCCGACCACCGGCGTGTCCTCCGGATCGATCTCGAAACGCTCCACGATCTGCTGCAACATACCCGGCTTCGGCTTGCGGCAATCGCATTCGTCTTCCTGCGTATGCGGGCAAAAAAACACCGCATCGATACGCCCGCCGACCGCCGCCACCGCCCGGTTCATCTTCACGTGCATGGCGTTGAGCGCGGCCATGTCGAAAAGCCCCCGGCCAATGCCTGACTGGTTCGACGCAATCGCCACGCGGTACCCGGCCTGATTCAGCCGCGCAATGGCTTCGAGACTGCCGGGAATGGCAACCCATTCTTCCGGCGACTTGATGAATGCGTCCGAGTCGACGTTGATCACGCCGTCACGATCGAGAACCACCAGTTTCTTGTTTGCGTTGGTCGGCATGGTGTGTCGCATCAGGCGGCGAGCTTCGAGATATCCGCGACGCAGTTCATCTGCTGATGCAGCGCGCCGAGCAGAGCCAGGCGGTTGTTTCGCAGCGCGGGATCTTCGGCGTTCACCATGACGTCGTTGAAGAAGGTGTCAACCGCGTCACGCAACGCGGACAACGCGGACAGTGCTTCCGTGTAGTTGCGCTCGGCCAGTTGCTTTTGCACCTGCGGCGCAACCTGCTCGAGCTGCGCGTACAGCGCTTTCTCGGCGGCTTCTTGCAGCAGCGCAGGTTGCACGCTTGCCGGCACGCCTTCGGCCGACTTCTTCAGGATGTTCGAGATGCGTTTGTTCGCAGCCGCGAGCGATGCCGCCTCCGGCAAGCTCGCGAATTCACGCACGGCCTCGAGGCGCGCAACGATGTCATCCAGTCGCGTGGGGTTCAGGCTCAGCACGGCATCGATTTCGACCGCGTTGAAACCGCGCTCGCGCAGCACGCCCCGCAAACGGTCCATGAAAAATGCGTAGATCGCGTCGGTCGAATCGGCGACTTGCGGCATATCGGCAAACTGCTTTTGCGCGATGCGCAGCAAGTCGAGCAAATCGATAGCCAGTTTCTTTTCCAGCAGAATGCGCAACACACCGAGCGCGTGGCGGCGCAGCGCGAACGGATCTTTTTCGCCCGTCGGCTGCAAGCCGATACCCCAGATGCCCACGAGCGTTTCCAGCTTGTCGGCCAGGGCGACGGCGCAGCTCACGCCGTTAGACGGGGTTTCATCGCCGGAAAAACGCGGCTGGTAATGTTCCGAACACGCGAGCGCGACCTCTTCCGACTCGCCGTCATGGCGCGCGTAGTACGTGCCCATCGTGCCTTGCAATTCAGGGAATTCGCCGACCATGTCGGTGAGCAAGTCGGCCTTCGCGAGCAGGGCGGCGCGCTTCGTCACGGCGACGTCCACGCCGATCATCGGGGCGATTTCGCCTGCCAGCGCTTCGAGGCGCTGCACGCGCTGCAGTTGCGAGCCAAGTTTGTTGTGATACACCACGTTCGCCAGCAGCGGCACGCGGTCGGCCAGGCGCTTCTTCTTGTCCTGCTCGAAGAAGAACTTGGCGTCGGCAAGACGCGGACGAATCACGCGCTCGTTGCCTTCCACGATATCGGCCGGCGTTTCTGTTTCAATGTTCGACACAATCAGGAAACGCGAGCGCAGCTTGCCGTGATCGTCGGTCAGCGCGAAATACTTCTGGTTCGTCTGCATGGTCAGGATCAGGCATTCCTGCGGCACTTGCAGGAACGATTCGTCGAAACGGCACTGATACACGACCGGCCATTCGACCAGCGCGTTCACTTCGTCGAGCAGCGTCTCGGGCATCACGACGCGATCTTCGCCTGCAAACGCGAGCAACTGCGTGCGGATGGATTCGCGGCGGTCATCGAAATTCGCGACTACACGGCCCTTCGAGCGCAGCGTCTCAGAGTAATCGTCGGCGTGACCGATCGCCACGATTCCGCTCGAGAGGAAACGATGACCCAGCGTGGTATCGCCGGAATCGATGCCAAGCGCGCTCACCGGCACGATATCGCGGCCATGCAATGCGACCAGCCCATGCACCGGGCGCACGAACTGCACGCTGGTGCCGTCGGGCCGTTGATACGTCATGAGCTTCGGGATTGGCAACTTGCCGAGCGTCTCGGTCAGCGCGGTTTGCAGGCCTTCAGCGAGCGTCGCGCCTGGCGCCGCGTAGCGCAGGAAGAACGCTTCGGCTTTGCCGTCTTGCGCGCGCTCGAGATCTTCGATCTTGAAGTCAGGGAAACCGAGCGCGGCAAGTTTCTTCGCGAGCGGCGGGGTGGGTTGTCCGTCTTTATCGAGCGCTACGCTGACGGGCAGCACTTTCTCGCGCACTTGCCGTTCGGGCGCAACCGCGCGAACGTTCTTGATCAGCACGGCGAGACGGCGCGGTGTGGCGAATTTCTCGAAACTCGCTTCGCCTTCAATGAGGTCGCGCGCGGCAAGCCGCTGCACGATGCCTTCGGCAAACGAGGTGCCAAGGCGCGCGAGCGCCTTTGGCGGCAGTTCTTCGGTCAGCAGCTCGACGAGCAGCGATGCGGGATTGGATTCGGTCATTGTTATGTCGTGCTCTGGTCAGGCCTGATCGATATTGCGCTCGACCTTCAGCGCCGGCACCCACGAGGGCTTGGCGGCGTCTTCGGCGTCGGTGACGACTCCGGCTGCGGCGTGTACGGCGTTGCCCAGCATCGGGAAACCAAGCGCTTCGCGCGACTCGTAATAGCCCTTCGCGACAAGGCGCGAAAGATCACGAATCCGCCCGATGTACGCCGCGCGCTCCGTCACTGAAATCGCGCCGCGTGCGTCGAGCAGGTTGAACGTGTGGCCGGCTTTCAACACGAGTTCATACGCGGGCAACGCCAGCTTCGCGTCGATCATCTTTTTAGCTTCGGCTTCGTAGCTCTTGAAGAACGTGAACAGCAAGTCGACGTTCGCGTGCTCGAAGTTGTACGTGGACTGCTCCACTTCGTTCTGGTGATAGACGTCGCCGTAAGTGAGGCGCCGTGTTTCGGGACCGTTCGGGCCGTTTTCTTCCCATTCGGTCCACACGAGGTCATAGACGTTCTCGACCTTCTGCAGATACATGGCGAGCCGTTCGAGGCCGTAGGTGATCTCGCCCAGCACCGGCTTGCAATCGATACCGCCAACTTGCTGGAAGTATGTGAACTGCGTGACTTCCATGCCGTTCAGCCAGACTTCCCAGCCGAGGCCCCACGCGCCAAGCGTCGGGTTTTCCCAGTCGTCTTCCACGAAACGCACGTCGTTCTGCTTCAGATCGAAGCCGAGCGCTTCGAGCGAGCCGAGGTACAAATCGAGAATGTTCTCGGGCGCCGGTTTCAGCACCACCTGATACTGGTAGTAGTGCTGCAGACGGTTCGGGTTGTCGCCGTAGCGGCCGTCCTTCGGGCGGCGCGACGGCTGCACATACGCTGCACGCCACGGTTCCGGGCCGATCGCGCGCAGGAACGTGTGCACGTGCGACGTGCCCGCGCCGACTTCCATGTCGATTGGCTGGAGAAGCGCGCAACCCTTGTTGTCCCAATAGGATTGCAGCGTCAGGATGATTTGCTGAAAAGTGAGCATGAATGCCTTTGAAGCGTGCCTTCGAAGCTTAAGCCGGTGGGCCGGCGCGTGGTCGAAGCGGACCGGAAAAATGCACCGGCCGGAGGGCTAAAACGTTGAATTTTAGCGGGAATGAGGGGCTTGTGCGACTTTCCGGGGGTGAACGGCGGACTCATCGGCCATTCGGCCGGTAAAAACGGGGATTATCCGTGGAGCCGTTTCGTCATGGGTACGCAATCCATGGTCAGGCCGCGCGGCGAGCGGTATGGCGTGATTTCGTCGCCTTCAAAACCGAGTGAGCGATAGAACGGCGCGGCGTTCAGCGTGGAGTCGAGCTTGAGTTCCCGGAGCTCTTGCG